>CAZSUE010000827.1:0-987 GCA_964609045.1 uncultured archaeon
GATCATGTTAGTGAATATAATGGGTTTTTTGGCACTTGGTCGATACCGCTACCTATATATTCGACTCTTTGAATGGAATGAGCCTCAACCATCAACAGTGGAACGCTGGGCTCCAGCTCATCTATTAGCGGCAGGCATTTCTAAGTATCGCAGTATAGTACACTATAGCATAGCCTAGCGTAGAACACTACAGTGCAGTATAGAATACTGCATCATACTATATTATAGTATAGTATGGGGTCGTCTTTCATTTCTCATCTTTCCACGAGCGGACGGAAGTTCGGGCCGTTCGAGGCTCACCGACAACCCATTTCGTATCGAATGCCCGAAGTTTTAGTACTTGCTCTTTTCGTAAAACGTAAATATAGGTTTGGCCGCGCCCGAGTTCTCGGTCGGCCATGTTCACCGTTCGAGCGCCGTGGATGGAAAGAGGCGCGCGCTTCGCTCCGCTGCGCCCCCTCAGGGACGATAGCTCTCGTACCTACCCGCCTTATATTCTTCCGCCAGCTCCACATAGATGTCGGCGCTGAGCGCGATGCGTTCCATATAGGTCTCGCTTTGCGCTTTCACCCGGGCGGGTACGCCGAGCACGAGACTGTGCGGCGGGATGGTCGTATCCTCGGTCACCACTGCACCGGCCCCCACGATGGACCCTTCACCGACCACCGCGCCGTTGAGGACGGTGGCGTTCATGCCGATGATGCAGTTGTCTTCGATGGTGGCGCCGTGCACCACCGCGCAATGACCCACGGTGACATTCCTCCCGATGACCGTCGGGCGTCCGAACTCGGTATGGATCACACAGTTATCCTGGATCGAGCTTCGCGCGCCGACCTCGATCGTATCATGATCGGCGCGAAGCACGGCGTTGGGCCAGACACTGGCCTTGGCCTCTACGGTCACCGCGCCGATAAGGATGGCGGACGGTGCGATATAACAGCTCTCGTGGACCGAAACGGCGACGCTGGACGACTCGCCGCGCGCATG
>CAZSUE010000827.1:997-2371 GCA_964609045.1 uncultured archaeon
GATGTAAATCGCCACTCCTGCTGGTGGACATGATCGTACCTCATCTGGAACGCTTCATCGCGAGACGCTGGTTCCGCGGTGCCCCCCTTCCGTACCTCCCGTAAGCAGCTTCGCGAGCGCGAGGGCGGGCGCGAGAAGCCAGTAGGTAGGGATAAGGGCGCCCCGTCGCTCAGTCCCAACCCATCTGCTCGAGTTCGCGGGATCTGCGTGTCGCCTTTTTGTATTCTCGATAGTGTTTCTTGCAAATATGGGTCCGGCGCTGATCGGAGGTGATCGTCTCGTCCGATAACGCGCCGTCGACCTTTTCGGTGGGCAGCGAACGGTAGCTCTTCTTCGAACAGTTCTTGATCTCGCACTTCTGCGGCTTCCCTCGGCGTTTGCTTTTCCGTTTCGCCATTATGTCGCCTCCCCCTCTCGATCATTAGCGCTATATTAAAACCTTCTCGTGCGGGGTCATATATCCTCTCGCTCCTCTCGCATTGATCCGTGGCGATCGATCAGAGGGCAAAGTGCTTCGTCCTTCTCCCAATATGTGGTCAATGGGCGACAGGGCTCCACGCCAGGCACAATATTCTTAACCTTCATCCTTTTTAGGAGGGGCGATGTTCGTCTTCGAGGTCCCAGACCATACGCTCATCGAGGTCCTGGTCGGCCTTGGGCTCAATATCGCCCTGGTCCTCTTCGCGTATTGGAAAGAGGTGCTCAGCCTCTCCGGGATCGTTTTCTCGCTGATCATCGGCGTCTCCATCGTTATCTTTTCCGACATCTATTGGCTGCTCATGCTCATCGCATTCCTCGCCGTCAATTTCTACGTCACGAAGTTCCGGTACCATTCGAAAGTGACCCGCGGACTTGCCCAGGGCCAGCGCGGCCAACGCGGCATCCATAATGTCGTCGCCAACGGTATCCTCCCGGTGTTGATGGTGGTCTTTCACGCCTCGTTCGGGTTCAGGCTCGCAGGCCTTTTCTATATCACCGCCATCAGTATCGCGTCCGCGGACACCTTCGCCAGCGAGCTCGGGGTGCTCTCGAACCGCACCTATCTCATTACCCGCCCGCATCGAACGGTGGCACCGGGCACCGACGGCGGTGTATCATGGTTCGGGCAGGGCATGGCGCTCTTCGGCGCGTTCATCCCCAGTGCATTGGGGCTCCTTTTCATCTCCGAGATCGCACTCACCTATCCGTTCGTCCCCCCGGACTCGGCGGTGCATAGCATGCCCATGACCTGGCCATACTTCGTGATACCGTTCCTCATCGGCTTCCTCGGGTGCCAGTTCGATAGCCTCCTCGGCGCCACGCTCCAGAAGCGCGGATATCTCAATAACCATACGGTGAACCTCGTCTCCATCTCGCTGGGGCTCCTCGTCACCG
>CAZSUE010000828.1:0-2364 GCA_964609045.1 uncultured archaeon
TGCACGGCTCGCGGGCGCCCATCCCTGTTGATGGGTGCTGCAGAAGGCGCCAGTCCCCACGGTCACTCGCATTTTTTCTTTCAACTCCAAGCGTGGGCGCCGTCGAGAACGGCATCGAGCGCTTTTTTGCGCGCCGGCGTGCGGTGCATTTTGGCGCAAGTGGCAATTTTTCTCGGTGCGAATAGAGCCCAAGGGAGCATACGCGGAGCAGTTCGTGTGATGGTCGGAGTGGGTGCTTGGCGAAAGTGGCGCGAACACGGGCGCTCGAGCTGGTTTCCAACCGTATCTGTTTGTTGCATAATCGTTATGCAACAGCCGGATACCCTGCTTTGGATCTAATGCAACTTTTCTCGTGGAGCAGTTCATAACTGACTTGGCACCAGCACCCCATTTTGGGCACACCCCAAGCGCCACAATGGTCCGCTAAGGACAAAAACCGGGTTGCCGGAGGATATGAGCGCGGGGAGGGGCAAGATCGAGCCAGAGCCCTAAAGTAGGACCACCGATATTAGGAATAGGTTCTGGGGAAACGGTCTCTTCGTGCTGAGATTTCCGACACATCGAAGAGGTTCGGAGAGCGTGCCGTTTCTGCTGAATTTACCTTACCTGAAACACTAACTCCCTCACAGACATGGCGAATAGGAGTTTTTCTTTCATTCATTGTATTTGAGAAAGTCGTAAATGGCCGGCATCATGAGGGGGAGGGTTCTCCGCACCGCGGTCGAAGCTTACGATGCGATGCAATGCGATGGTTGCGATCACTGTTATCGGTGATGTGGGTGGCGGTCGTGCGGAGGGGGTATAAACCCTTTTCCCAAAAAAACCAAATAGTAGCCCGCTCGAACGACAATAATGCGGTCTGGTGCGCGAGGCTCGGGCACGATCCTCTCTCTCACCCGTCGAGATAGGACGCGGCCAGCGCGAAATACTGCTGTGCGCGTCGCGCGGCGTCCTCCTTCTTCTCTTTCGGCACCTCGGGATCGTCGAGCATGAAGCTGATCACCTTCCCGCGCACATATGCCCGATAGATCTTGTAGTACTGGACGATACGCGCGAACGCGTCGTCGTCCTCGTTCGCCGCCGCGGCGTAGGTCGCCGCGATCGTCTCTGCAGCGGCCGCGCCGTCGTTATATTCGAGGTCCATGAGGAGGAACCCGATATCGGCGGCGGTATCGCTATAGCGGAACCGCTCGTTGAACTCGATGCAGTCGATAATGGCAATGGGGTCGCTCATGATGATATGCTCCATATGGAGATCGCCGTGGCAATCGCGGATATGGCCCTCCTCGATGCGCCGCTTCAGGAGCTCGTCTTCGTTTGCAAAAAAAGCGTCCGTCCAGTGCTTGAGCCGTTCGTACTGCTCGGCGGTGATCGAGCGGCCGATATAACCCTCGGTCTGCTCGAAGTTCTCGTGGGCGTTGAACTTGATCGTCTCCAGCCGTCCGAACCGGTCGATGGTATCGGACCGCGCCGCGTTCGCGTGCATCTTCGCGACCCGTTTTGCGATGCGCTCGAGATCGTCGTCGTCGAGGAGCCGCGCTTCGAACCGGTGCTTCAGTACGAGTTCGTCGGGTATGCGCGTCATCTTTACCGCGTACTCGACGACCTCGCCGCCGACTGGTTTGAGGGTGAAATGCCCCTCCTCGTCGCGGTAGACGGGACGCACACCGAGATAGATACCCGGCGCCCGCGGGCTATTGAGCCGTACCTCCTCCTCGCAATAGAACTTGCGCTTTTCGAGCGTGGTGAAATCGAGGAACCCGAAATCCACCGGCTTCTTGATCTTGTACACGAGTCGCTCGCCGAGGAAGACCATGGAGATATGGGTCTGCACCACCTCGATGGCGCCCATGGTCTCGGGGTACGCTTCGGGCCGTGAGAGGTCGTCGAGGACCCGCTTCATGCGATCGTTGGCTTTTTCAGGCATGGTCAAGCGCCCCCCTCTCCTTTGAAATCGCGATCGAACTGCTCCGCCACTTCGTCGGGGACATCCGCCTCGCCCATCTGGATCGGTTTCTGATGACAATCGCTGCCGCCGGTGAAGATGAGGTTGTGGCTCTCTGCGAACTTGCGGTAGTGCTCCCGCATCTTCTCGTCGTGCCGGTAATGATAGCATTCGATCCCGTCGAGGTAGTCGAGCATCACCTCGGCGATGATCTTCGTCTGCGCGGTGAGGTCGGGGCTGAGCCGGTAAAGCGAGGTGCCCCAGGTGTCGGCGGGGTGCGCGATGACGATGACGCCGCCCGCGTCGTGCACCAACTGCGCGGCCTCTTCGGGCTGCAGCGGGTACTTGGGCACATTGCACTCGACGAGGTACCGATCGAACGCTTCGTTGCGGTCCCGCACGATCTCTTTTTCGACGAG
>CAZSUE010000829.1:0-2362 GCA_964609045.1 uncultured archaeon
CGTCGTAGTACTTGATGTAGAACGAACCGGACTTGAGGCCGGAGCTGATGGAGCTGCTGCCGGAGCCCTCGCCGCTCTCGTCGATCTCGCCGTTGCCGTCGTTATCCTTCCCGTCGCTCTCGATCCGTTCCTGCTTCTCCTGATATTTCTCATAGGCCTCGTCCTCGTTCATCGCCTGCCAGTCGTACTGGTACGCGGGGTTCTCCTGGATCTCCTCCTGGCTGTGCGGGTTCCAGTAGGTGGTGCGATAGACGAGCCGGAAGTTCTCCATCATCCATGCCTGCATGGGGCGGAAGGTGTTCTGGTCCTGCTGGAACTGATCCTTCGGCGCGATGGAGGGTATCCCCTGGTCGCCGAGCCCGAGGTCGTAGCCGGAGTAGCCGATATAGGTGCGGTAGAAGAGCGAATTATAGAACGCTTCCTTGTACTGGAGCACATAGGACTCTTGCGGGTCGAGGAAATCGGTCTCGCCCGCCTCGGCGAGCTTCTGCGCCTCCTCCATGCTGATGAGCGACCCATCCTGTTTCTTGGCCATGTACTCGAAGAAGTCGTCGGTGGTATGGTCGGAAAGCTTCATCGGCGCATAGAAGATGCCGGTGTTCTGCGCCGAGAACGGGAATAGGCGCGAATCGACGGCAAAATAGCGGATCGAGTTGCCGGTGGCGTTCCTCAAACCGTGATAGAGCTCCACCAGTTCATCTTGCTCGAGAATGTTCATCTCCTCCTTCGCAAGATGGAGGACGGCATTGCGCGGGTAGAGGTCGACGAGGTGGAGCGGCCCGTAGCGTCCCTCGGGGCCGGAGTTCTCCATGATCTCCTCGAGGTACTCTTCCGCGTTCTTCTCCACCATCTTATACTCGAGCCCGTCCACCGCCTCTTTGGGGAGATGGGTGAGCAGCGCGGCGCGCGCCGCCGATCCAAACTTATTGTTATTGTTACGAAGTTCGCCCTGGAGCATGCGCGCGATAATGAGCTGGATCGCATCGTACTCTGACTGCTCGGCGATCATCGTCCCGGCAAACGGGAACCCGTCCTGGAAATTGTCCGCGCAGGTGGGATGCTTCCCGAGCTGCACGCACCAGAACCCGTAATCCCACCAGCTCACGAACGCCGGCCGCTCTTCTGGCTCCTCCATTATATCCTGCTCGCTGAGCCAGTCGAAGCTCGCGATCCAGTAATCCGACGGGAAGCTGTGTCCGAACGCGCCGAAGTACTCGCCTTTCTCGTCGTACTCGCGCTTGAGCTCGTACGGGATGCCGGCGTCCACGGCGTACCATAGGTTCGGGATAAAGATACAGAACACGATGAAGAGCGCGCCGAGCACATGCCTGATCTTGATGGCGCGTCTAAAGCGATGGATCGGGTTGCCGCCCATGCCGCGGAAGGTCTTGCGCGCGGAGCCGAAATCGATCTGCTCGATGATCCACCAGACGGTCCACCCGCCGAGGATGGCGAACACGGGCGTGGCGTTGAACATGAACCGCACGGCGGACATCGCCATGTAGGTTCCGACCGCGCACCATGAGATGATGAAGAGCCAGTCGGCGCGCCAGTGCTTGAAGAACCGAACGGCGAGGATGACGAGCCCGACGAGCGAGAGGTAGAAGAGGACCACACCGTAGGAGAAGGTGAGCCTCCCGAACTCGGGCGCCTGCGCCTCCGCGACCGTGGAATAGATCTTCGTCTTCACGAAGTAGCCCATGCCGGAGAAGATGTAGTTGGCCGTGGAGGGGAGGAGGATGGAGAACAGGAACAGCCCGACGCCCATGACGATGAATATCACGGGATAGACGAGCGTCCAGGGGTAATCGCGCGTTGGGATGAAGACCAAGCCAATGATAACGATGGCCATGAGCATGATCAGCGGCGGTGAGTAGTAACTCATGCCGAGATAGAAGCCATAGAGCGGGAACGACGCGATGAGCATGGTGCCGAAGACGGTGATCGTCAGTACCGCAACCCCGAGCGAGTCCGCGTTCCTCAGTTTATTGAGGAAGACCTGGACGAGAAAATAGACGAAAAAGATGACGGTGACATAGGGGTACCCTTTCCATGCGATAGCGATGGCGTTGAGCGAGAGCCCGGCGAGGACCGCGTATAGGATGGAACTGCGGTTCGTGGTGACGAACGCATGCACGCCGCTACTGATGGAGCGCCAGGAGCGGAAATCGTGGACCCAGTCCTTATTTTCGAGCTTCCTCAGCGCCTTGAAGAAGAAGAAGAAGGAGGTGACCACGAAGAAGACGACCATGGCGTCGTGGTCCGAGAAGCCGAGTGGCGAGCGCTCGATATGGCTGCTCATGGCGCCTAAAAAGAACGCGGCGAGGAGCCCCGACTTTCTTCCGAACATCTCCTTGCCGAT
>CAZSUE010000830.1:0-2359 GCA_964609045.1 uncultured archaeon
AAACGTGGCAGATTCTGCGAACATTGCCGGAGAGGAAAATGATGACTCCGCCAATATATTGGGGTTCGAAATTATTACACTATAACGGGCGCATATTTCCAACGGATGAATGAAGCTATAGTCCGAGCGGGCGGAGGCAAAATTATAAATTGATATGATAAATACTTCTCCACTAATGCCAGTGTCGAAAAAGCGGGTGGCCAAACCAAGATCGCCCGATCCAGATCCCATTTACATAGCGGACTATGGGCCCGCACACCAGGGTCCTGGTGGACGGGCCGAGCCGAACTCTGGTGCCAAACATTCTGCGGTCGATACAAGCGCGACCGACGCTGGCGAGAACGGTGAGCGGCCAGAGGGCGAACATGAATACGACCGTGAGGGCGAGGCTGAACTCGAGCATGTCAATCTCTCCAAGGTCCCCGTGATCGTTCTCGCGCTCATCATCGGCACCTCGTTCGGCATCTCGGCGTTTTTCGTTTTTACCACTTCGCCATTGACCCCGACCTACGAGATCGCGCGTGTCGACACCAATTACGATCAGATCCATCTCAACGACACCTTCAACGATACGCTCAGCGTCACCGTCTACGATCGGAACAACGCGACGGTGAGGGGTGCCTATGTCGAGCTGGATGTCTTTGGCGAGACCTATACGGCGCAGACCGGTGCGGGGGGTACGGCGCAGTTCAAGCCGATCATCGGGTTGCAAAACCTGCCGCAAGAGGGCTATGGGACCATTACCATTCGGGCGGAAAAAGAGGGGTACCAACCGAAAACGATCACGCTGCCGGTCATGCACGCGTCAGTGACACGCTGAGCGCAAACGGAACGCCACCATTGGGAGCGGGTACGGTGCAGTACCACGCACTGTTCTGCCAGTTTCCTGATACACGAACTGATCCTTTGTTATTTTATGGATGGATCGCAGCGCGCATCGACCGGTGCTCGAGATAGCACTCTACCGCACCCATCTACTCGATGATCAATACCTTCGGTTCACCCTCCACGCAGGAACGCGAGATCGGTCCCGTTCAGTACCGCATGCTCGATGACCACGGCAATGACGAGGACGGTGAGGAAGAGATGCAGCGCGCGCCACCGATCGCGGCCGAGGCGGTCTAACAGCTGAGTATGGAACGAACCGGTGAGCCCGAGGAAAAAGATCGCGACGGTCGCGGTCAACCCCGACGCCAACCCACGCGTGGTCCCCGCCCAGACACCGGCGAGAAGGACAATTGCGTGGTAGATCGCAAGCGCCACCATGAGGTACGAAAGGAAGCAATGGACCCGAACCCGGGCTGCGGCGGTGGGGAAGAACCGCGCTGCAAACCGTTTCATACGACGACCACATCCGCCGGTGACGATCGACAGCGCGAGCAGTGCGAGCAAGAGGAAACCGGTGAACCGGCCCAACAGCCATCCGCTGGCGCGAAGCGAGTAGCCGGGTCCAACGAGGAAGAGGTACTGGATCGATGCAACGACCGCGATGGTCGCCGCGATGAGCGCAACGGTGGCCGTTTTCGGTGGATGCCCCGTCGAGGACGGTTCGGACGCTGTTCGGTTGCGCCGCCGGTGGATCAGTTCGCTGATAAGCCCGAAACACCCAGCGAAGAGAAAGCCGACCACGGCGATGACACCGGTGAGCACCCCCGAACCGCCGAACGGTGCGGTAGCCATGTCACCGGTGGCGGAGACCCCATTGAGCTGCACCGCGCTCCATACCGCGACGACGACCACGAGCCCCAGCATGATGAACGCGAGCGTCGAACGATAGCGCGCGCCGCCCAGCAACTGCGTCACCCGCCGCGAGCGCGACTGCGACCCTGATCGTGACCCTGATCGTGACCGTGCCGTTCGATGTACGAGGTGCCCGACACTGTGTAGGAGCGGACGGCTGACCAGGACGCTAAAGAGCGTGACGCCGAGCGCAAACCCCATCAGGCCCACGGGGTGTGCGGTCAACGCCGCTCGACGCTCAACCAGCTCCTCGCCCACCGCGATCTCCACGCTGCGCTGGCGCGTCATCCTCTCCTCGTCGTCGGCGTTCCGGGTGCTGAGGTCGTGTGGATAGTAGACCGTGCCGGTAACGCGCACCCCGACCCTGTTCTCGCGCTTCTCCGAGGAGCTGACCAGACGCCACGAGAAGGTGTGCGAACCGCCGTTCTCGATAACACCGGACGCACTCTTTGTCGCACGCTCCCCGTCGGCGAGCTGGAGTGCTGGCGCGTCATCCAAGATGAGCGTCGCCTCCACATCGCGCAGTTCGTAATCATCCTCGGGACTGCGATAGTTCTCGACGGTGACCTCGACGGTGAACGAATAATCACTCGGCACCTCTTATGGCGCGTCCAGTGTG
>CAZSUE010000831.1:0-2358 GCA_964609045.1 uncultured archaeon
GGGAGGATGGGGTTCGGCTATGGCGCTGGCCGTTCCGCTCGCTGGCTCGCGGAATATTTAGCGGAAAGCGATACGAGAGATACGGTGTGGAAGAAAAAAGCATTGGTGAAAGAAAGGGGTATGAAGCCAATAGGCCCCAAAGCTAGCTTTTTATAGAAGCACATCGATGAAAAGCATGAATCATGAGAAGTCGACCGATATATGATTGAGTACTTTGGAGAAACGGGAACAATGCTAACAATGGACGAAGCAATAAAACGATTGGAACACATCGAAAAAGAGATCGACTATCTCAAACAAGCGCTCCAAGCTCATCAGCAAACCCCCGTTCAAGATGGAACCAGTCGCTTTTTGAAAAAATGCGGAGGATGGGAGGATACCAGGACTCCGGATGAGATCATATCGGAGATATATTCTTCGAGGACGACTTCATTGAAGACGGGGGACATTTTCGATGAGGACGAAGCATGAAACACACGCTCAAATACCTATTGGACACGGACATATGTATATATCTCCTCCACGGGGACGAACGTGTGAGAGACCGCGTTGCTCAAGTGGGTATTGAAAGTATTTCGGTATCTATTCTTACGATTGGTGAACTCTATTTTGGTGCATTTAACTCTGCTCGGGTGAAAGCGAATTTGCAGAGGGTCCGTGAACTGTTGTCTGAGCCTGGACCGGCAATAATATCCGTTGATAAGAAGGCAGTAGAATGCTTCGGCCGATTCAAGGCGGATTTACGACGAAAAGGGCAGATTATTGGTGATTTTGATCTCCTCATTGCTGGCATTGCAGTAGGCAACGAACTCAAATTGGTGACAAACAATATTGGCCATTTCAATAGGATCCCGGAAGTACTTCTTGAGAATTGGTTCACTGGAGATGACCAATATCAACAGCTATAGGTAACGGAACGCGGGAGATCGCTCGTTCTGGCGTCTTTTTATGTGGCCTGGCGCGCCGTATGCGGGGAGCGGTAGCTGGTTTCACTCTGGCGTGGTTTGTCGCCGCATGCGCATGCGTGGGATGAGGTTGGTAAAGACGCAGGGGGTCGATGGAGGGCTGAGTTGGCTGGCTACGGCGTGGGCGAGGATAGGTTGGGCTATGCCGTTTAGCATGACGCAACGCACCATGCGCTGTGGTGCTGATTTGGTTGGACTATGACGATGGGGCGCGCGGCGCACCATGCGCTGTCGCGCCTGGTCGCCGCTAGAGTTGGCTAAAGCCGCCACACATTCCGCTCGCGAGCTCGCGGGATCTTTTCATAGCAGCAGAAGAGAAGCGGAGTGCAAACCACAACATTTTAACTCCCAGTTAACTATAGAGTATTAATGGGTGATTAAATGACCGTCGTGAGCTCAGACATACCAGAACAGATGAACGAAGATCTCAAGCTTCTTGTCGCTGCAGGGCTGTATAAAAGTAAAAGCGAAGCACTCCGAGATGCGATCCGGACCATCGCATACAAATACCGCGATAGGATCGAAGATATCAAAGAAATGCGCAACCAGATGGAAATGACACAATCGGATAAAGAATTGAGTGAAGTGGTGGATGAAATCCGGGAAGAGGAGATGCATTGATGGTCCTTATATACCTCGATACCTCGATACCTCGGTTGTCGTGAAGCGGGATCGTACGGAGGATGGAACTGAGTATATGGATTATATTTTTGAGTACTGCGCGGCAAGAAAGGAACATGCACTCATCACCTCGACCCTTACAGTATTGGAATGCATCGCTGCCTTAAGGAGAGCGCGAAAAGGGAAAGTCATCACAAAGCGCCATTTCCAAAACGCGACCTACCATTTCGCTCAGGACATCTCTTTCCTTTCCCTTCGTCCTCTCACTGAAGATATATTGGTAAACGCGATCGATATTGTGATGGAGTATGCGCTTTGGACCGCCGATGCAATTCATGTCGCTACCGCTATCGAATTACGTGCAATGATGTCCATGGTCAACGATGAGGTACGAATGATAACGACCGATATTGAGATGTGTGATGTGGCACGATCTGAAGATGTAATCGTTATGAACGCCAGAGACGATAATATCGCTCGATTGAGATCATTGTTCGGAGAATAAGATTCCTTCGGCGATGCAGGGAGCGATAGCTGATTCTGCGCGTTGGGGGCGGATGACGCGATATCCAATCGTGGGAGAAGGTTGGCTATGGTGCAGAGATGTGGACGGGTGGGGGATGGCGCTGGGAAGATGGGGTGGGGGATGGCGCTACCGAAGATGCGGCGTACCATGCGCTGTCGCGCCGGGTCGCCGCTCTGGTTGGTTAAGTTCGCTGGCCGTTCCGCTCGCGGGCTCGCTGGCTCGCGGAATGTTTAGCGGAGAGCGATA
>CAZSUE010000832.1:0-2356 GCA_964609045.1 uncultured archaeon
CCCCTCTGCCGCCTTGCGGTAGATCAGCGGCACCGACCCCGCGATGAGGCCGATAAACAAGAAATAGGTTGGCTCGGGGTACCGGGAGAAGAGCTGCATGATGAGCGAGGAGAAGAGCGCGATGCCGATAACGGCGCCGAGGACGAGCTGTGCGAGGAACCGGAGGTCACCGTGGAAGGTCTCGCGGTCCAGCCGGCCACGGACCCCTTCACCGAACCGGCCCACGATCTCGATGAGCCGTTCGTAGAGCCCGAGCACGACGAGGATCGTGCCGCCGCTGACGCCGGGGATCACATTGGCGATACCGAGGACAATGCCGTAGCCAGTATTGAACAGCGGGCGCAACACCCGACGCCGTCCACTGCCCACCGCCTCCGCGGGCGCCTCCGCTTCATCTGTCATAGCCCTCGTTCCCTCGTTTGCTCGGTCCCCTCCATCAGCGTCCTGTGCGCTCGGCGGTGCCCTCAACCACTGGCGGCCGCGCGACGCGCATCGTTCGCTGACCCAGCCTCCTATGGGCGCTCCGTCATCGGCTTGAAGCGCTATCGCAAGAGCGATCGGGCAATGACCATGCGCTGGACCTCGTTGGTGCCCTCGTATATCTCGAGAATCTTCGCGTCGCGATAGAGCTTCTCCACGAGGTTCCCTTTCATATACCCAGCACCACCGTGGAGCTGCACGGCGCGTTCGGTGACGAAACGCGTGGTCTCCGACGAGAAGAGCTTCGCAACGCTCGCCTCGTAACTGAACCGTGCACCGCGGTCTTTCATGTCCGCCGCCACCATGGTCATGGCATGCGCGGCTTCCGTTCGCGTGGCCATATCGGCGAGCATCCACTGGATCGCCTGTTGGCGCGCGATCGGCTTGCCGAACTGGACGCGCGATCTCGCGCGCTCCACCGACGCGTCGAGCGCGGCGCGGGCGATGCCGACCCCTTGCGCGGCGATGCCGATCCGGCCGTGATCGAGCGAGCCCAGCGCGATCTTGAGCCCGTCGCCGTCCTCGCCGAGCAGTGCGCTGGCGGGCACCCGCAAATCTTCGATGGCGACGGTAGAGGTATCGGCGCCGCGCAGCCCCATCCGGTCGTCCTCCTCCACCGGATGGTAACCGTCGGCGTCGGTCTCGATGAGGAATGCGGATATCCCGCCCGCGCCGGCGTCAGGGTCCGTCTTCGCAAAGAGGATGGCGAAATTATTGTGCGAGCCGTTCGTGATATACCGTTTCTTTCCGTTGATGCGATAGGTATCGCCCACGCGCTCGGCGACCGTCGCGAGGTTCGCCGCATCGGATCCGGCATCGGGTTCGGTGAGCATGAAGCTCCCGAGCCACTCACCGGATGCGAGCCGTGGGAGGTACTGTTCCTTCTGGTCCTCGCTCCCGTATGCAAGTACCGGCGTGCATACCACACCGGTATGGACGGCGAACGGGAGCCCGGTGGCGGCGCAGCCGCGCGAGACCTCTTCCACCGCCACCGTGCAGGTGACGGCGTCGTAGCCCAGCCCGCCATAGCGCTCGGGCACGCTCATCCCCCACAACCCACGCGATGCGAGATCGCCAAAGGTCGCGTCCAGATGCTCGCCGGTGCGGTCGTATACGAGCGCGCGCGGCGCGATCTTCTCGTCGACAAAGAGTGCGAGATCGGTCCTAAATTCCTCTTGCTCCTGCGTTAAGCGAAATACCATGTCCATCACCCTCACTAATGATATGATCGAAAATGGCACAAGCGCTTGGGCCTAATAAGCCTTCGGTGGTGCCCGCGGCGAGCCGAGCTGTGCTGTGCTGTGCTGTTTTGAGTGCCATACAAACCTATATATACGCCGTGGAGGGCATAGTTGATGGAGGCCAATGAAAGACAAGCCCATGGGTAGAACACGCATTTTGGTTCTGATTGTCTGCATCTTCGTTGCGCTCCTCGCGCCATTCGTAGGCTGTATCCATCGCGACCGCGCCACACACGACGCACCCGATTGGCGTTACGATTACGAGACCGCGCTCGCGAATGCCAGTGCGCTCAATCGCACGGTGATGATCGATCTCTATACGAGCTGGTGTCACTGGTGCGACACGCTCGATGCAGAGACCTACTCCGATGGGCGCGTCATCGCGCGTTCGACACAGTTCGTCTGTCTCAAGATCGACGGGGATGAGCGCTCGGACCTCGTCGAGCGATACGATATCCGTGGTTACCCGACCATCCTCTTTTGCGATGCCGATGGTAGGGAGCTCGACCGCATCGTCGGCTATGTCGAACCGGACACGCTCCTCGAGCATATGGACCGTGTCCTCGAGCGCACATGATGAGCCGTATCGAGCCGAGCTGTTGGTCATTATTACATTACTACCTTACGCGGCGCCG
>CAZSUE010000833.1:0-2351 GCA_964609045.1 uncultured archaeon
GTCGTGCTCCTTTGCGCCGGGGCGCGGGTCGAAGATGATGTTCATAATGACCAGCGGCCGCCCCGCCATGGTCTTCCCGATGGCCGACGCGCTCAGTTCGCCGTCGGCGAGGAGCAACGCAGCCGCGGTGTCGTCATCGGTCGCGCCGCCACCGAAACCGCCACCGAAACCGCGACCGCGACCCGCATAATGGACGATATCGTACTCACCGCTCCCAATTGCATCGACGACCGCCTCACGCGTCGCGTCAGCGCCTTTCATGACCGTGACCCGGACCGTATCGTCGAAGGTGAGGACCAACCCCTCGCCCTCCTTCTGGACCGATCCGAGGTCGTTGGTGGGGTTGAGGATGAAGAGGAGTCGTAACCGCTCACCGCGCGAATATGGATTCGTCCGCGAGACTTTCTGTGTTTTCAGTATGCGTGCCATCGCACGATCGAGGCAGAAGAAATGTCGATCGTCATACATTAGCTCCCAGGGGATGATATTATCGTCGCTCTCGAGGACGAGGAGGTTCGCACCGCCTTTGAGTTTCTTCCGGACCGCTTTCGGAAGGAAGGTCTGATAGATATCGCGCCCGAGCCCGACGAGCGCACGATCGACCTTTTCGTCCGGCATCCCGCTCTTGCTCATATCGGTCCCGCTCGCATACGATGCGAAGGTGTGCGTGCGCGCGATCAGTTTCGAGCGTTTCGCGGCGGAAACCTCGAAGTGCTCCGTGGTCGCCGACGCATACAGCGACTTCTGGCGTAAGACGAGTGAGGCCTCGTACTCCTCCTCTTCATGCGTGATCGAGAGTATCGCATCGATCTCCGGGCCCTTGTCCGCCGTCTCGTCCGTCGGTGCCGCATCCCCCGTCGCCGGGGTCGATCCATCCTTCTCCGTCACTGGCGCCAGCGTCTCCCCGAACTGGAACACCCGCGCAAGATAGTCGCCGATGCCGGGGAGGCTCTCCTCGTTGCCGTCCCAATGTTTGATATCTACCTTATAATGGTCGTAAATATCGATCAATAGATACCGCATCTTGTTCCGGAGCTGTTTCGGCGCCTCACCGGAGAACACCACTGCGAGGAACATCTGCGGCCCGCGCTCGATATAGATATTGAGCTTGCCGTACTGCAGCGTTTTCAAGCCGCCTTCGCGTTTGAAGCTGTCCTCGATGAAATTCTTGATCGCCGTGAGCATCCCGCCGAAAATATCCTCGTCGACGAGCTCGCCCATGCGCTCCGCCTGCGAGATGTGCTTGATCAGGAGCCCGTCGAAATAGATGAGGAAGATATCCATCACTTTGAACCGTTGTTCCTCCTGGCTCTTGAGGATCTTGACATCTTTGCGTTTTGCACCCGCCACCGCGCCGCGTGAGGGTCGCTCTTTCTTCGCCCGTTGGGTCGCCTCCGAGCGCCCGGGCGGTGACGGCGTCGACGTTGACGAGGCTTTTTTCTCCACCGGCTCTGCGGTGCGCTCGCGTCCGGTCCCCGTCCCCGTCCTCGTTTCCGTTTCCGTTTCCTTTTTTTCCGCCTCTCCCTTCGCTTCGCGCCCTCCCGGCTCCATGGCCTCCGTTCCCGTTCGATCGGTCGTTCCCTCTTTCGATGGCGCGGTTGCGGACTCGATATCGGTCTTTTGGGCGGAGTGCGTCTTCGTTGCTGGTACGGCGGCCACCGCGGTGGCGCTTGATACGGCGGCAGTAGGAGCCGAGGCGGGTTTCGTGGACCTCGCCGCGGCCGGGGGGTGGTCGTCGCCGCTCCGCACGACGGCGGGATGCTTCGAAAGTGCGATACGGTGTGCCACTAACGCGATGATCCCGACGACGACTGCTGGAAGGGCGGCGATGATGATCAGCGTCGTCAGCGGGAGTGTGTCCGCGTCGGTCTCGTCGGTCACGCCCGCTTCGCGTTCGGTGAGCTTTTGGTGCCGAACCGCCACCGGCTCCGCGAGCACTTCCGAGGTGCGGGGGATCTCTGCTGTGAACGACACGATCTTATAATCTGTGGTTTCCAGTCGACCGTAGAGGGTCTTCCCGAGGATATCGCAGGGGAGCTTCTCGAACCGCGCATAGCCCTCGCTGTCGCATTTCATCAGATATTCCGTTTCGTTGATCGTTGCGAGAACGATCTTGCTGCCAGCGAGCGGTTGGTTGTCGGGGTCGTTGAACGGACCGAGGGTCAAGGTGACAAAGGCCGGCTCCAGCGGCACCGTGACGCTGGTCGTGTTGAACCCACTCGTCAGCATCCCGCCCTGGGTATTCACGGCCACCACCGCGATATGATAGGTCGCGCCGGCGGCGATAGCGACACTGGCGGTGGTCGTATCGTTTGCGACGTGTAGGTGTGGCGTCGTCTCGAAATCATAGA
>CAZSUE010000834.1:0-2345 GCA_964609045.1 uncultured archaeon
GGCCTCGGGGTTGGTAGCGTTCGCATGGCGGACCCGTTCCGCTCGCTCGCGCTCGTGGAGGGGGTAGCACGATCCTGCGATTGTTGCTACCTGCGAAGTGGGGAACGGGCGCCTATGCGCCAAAGCTATCCACTACACGCTGGTGCTGTCAATGGATCGTGCCAGCGCTCGTTTTCCATTCGGGGTTTCAGAGTGTCCAAAACCTTCTCTTCCCTTTTTCCCTTACTTCGCGCCCCTTCGCGTTCCTTCGCGGACAACAATCCATTCAACCGCAAAGCGCCCGATGGATCACAAGGCAAGAAGGACAACCTATACCCAGCTCGGCGTGACGGTCGTACCAATACTTCACGCACCTCACACGAGTACTGACGGTGCTCGAGCCGCTGAATGTCTACGAGCGCGCGAGCGCGGGTCGGGTATGCCCGCTACGGGTAATGATGCGCATGCGTAAAACCAATGAACCAGTGCTCCCATGGGCTTGCCGTCGACAGCTCCCGTATTCATTTTTCGTTCTCTGTCGTCAGGGTGGATCGTTGTATGCTCCTCTGGATCAGCACGGTGGGCCGCTCGCCGTACGCAGTGGTCAACACCGTCTGGGCTGCGAAGCGTTTCGAAGGGATCGTCCCCGACGAAGTGCTCCTCTTCCATACGGGCGATCAGGACGAACAGATCGCCGCAGAACTCGAGACGGTCCGCGCGCATCTGTGCGCCATCCTCGACCGCCATGCGGATGCTATCCGCGGCGTGGCGGTGGACGGTTCCGCGGGCGGGTTCCGCCGGCAACTGGATGAAGTGGTGTTCGACCACCGGTACGCGGACTGGGATCTCGCGCTGGACATGACCCCGGGTCGCAAGTTCATGAGCGCGCTGGTCTTTGCCGCCGGGGTGAAGCTCCACCACCACTCCACCAGGGGCGCGGTGGCGGTGTACTACCTCCATCTGAAGGACGATCGGTACCACGGTCTCCCGTTCCCGTACATCCCGGTGGCGGCGCAAGAGCTCGTCGATATCTTCGCGGAGGTGGGGTTCTGAGCGCGCGCGGGGGCGATTCGACGGCGTGGCTGGCAAGACCGCTGGGGTTGCGCGCGCTGGTCAACTACCTCGCGATGGCGCGCGGTCGGCGTCGCGTCCAGCTGCGGGTGCCGTACCTCGATACGGCGCTGGGGAGTATCCGGTGTTCGACCGCGAGTACCACGATGCGCGTAGAGCTCACCGATGCGGAGAACTACACCGTCGCCCGTGCGCGTTCGCCGTTCCCACCGCGCGAGGTGCCGTCCTGGGCGCAGCTTCGCGACCAGTTCATGGGCACCGGCGCGCTGGAAATACGCAACGCGACGGAAATGCGGCGCGATCTCGCTGCGCGGTCGCAATCAAACGCCATGGCGGGCGATCGGCCGCGGTACTGGGTGGTGGATACGAATCTCCTCCAGTTCCAGTTCGTGACACGATTGGACCGATGGCGCGAGGCGTACGACCGCGCGCACCGCGCCGCGCCGCTCACCGTGGGCTGGTGCATCCCCAAGGGCGTGCTCACGGAGCTTCAGACCGGTTGGCACAATATCGACAACAACGCGCTTCACCAATGGACCGGGGCGCTTCCCGCGCGCGACCGGCGTTCGCTCCGCGAGCATTTCTTCAACCAGTCGGATCTCCGCACGCGACTCCAGCGTATCGGCCATGCGGAATATTTTCGCGCAGCGAACGCGGCCTACATCGAGCACCCGGATTGTAATCGCGGCGACGAGTCGATCATCGCCGCGCTGGTTGCGCGCCAGAAAACGGAGGCACGGCGCTATATCGTCCTCACCAACGATTCCGGGATGGTGGAGCGGTGCCGCGGCCGGGGGCTCTGGTCGATCCACGTGAAGCGCCCATTGGCGCTGCCGCAGCGGCTGGAAGTGCCGTTCGATCGCGCCGCACAGCTCTTCTGGACGCTTGCCGTCGTCTACGGGATGATCGAGCTGGATGGCGTCGGCATCGTCGCCGGTATCTGGCTCGGGAAAGATGTGGCGCACTGGCAGCGACGCGAGGTGCGCGTGCGGCCCGCAAGAATGCAATTGCAACAATGGCTGGACGAGTGCGCGCACACGCTGCGGGGATCGGCGTGGGGAGGGGAAGTGAAGCGTCAAGAGTGAAGGGTGAAGTGGGGGAGGGAAACGGGGGATCCAGCGACACACTTGTCGACGGACGCTGACTCCGAGCGAAGCGAGGAATGGCGCAACAAATAATCGCGGTTGTGCAGGATGGCGTGCGGTCGTGGCATGCTCCCGGACAGCCGCTGGCGCGCATGTCGGTCTTGGGTTGGCGAAGGACGAAACCCGCTCCGCCCGCTCGCCCTTCCGGAG
>CAZSUE010000835.1:0-2337 GCA_964609045.1 uncultured archaeon
TCCTCGGGATCTATACCGACACCAACGATGCAAACTTCCGCTATTATTTCGATTTCGACAACGACGGCGAGGTGGACCTGCACTTGCGAGAAGGGGTTGGGAACGGGAACGATTATATCCGTGTCGACACCGACGGCGACGGCACTACCGAGCGTTTGAACTCACCCCAGACCGATACGCTCGCCTACAGCTCCACCGGCGTACCGTTCCGCCTCGATTATCTCGATAGTGGCGGGTACCCGCAAGAGATCGTGATCGAGGCGTTCGAGGCGAATTTCGGGCCGCAGTTCAGTTGGAGCGAGAACGCTGGTATGGCGGGTTCCACCGCCTTCGCCACCCGCGCCGCACCGGTCCATTTCAGCCCGGGCATATTCCGCTCACGACCGTTCGACGCCGGTACGGTGGTGGGGTGGGCCCGCATGGCGGTGAACGCGACGTTTTCCGCCGGCACCTACGCCACGGTCGATATCCGCACCGCCGTAACCAGCGGGGATTGGTCGGCGTGGAGACCGGTGGCAAATACCACCGTCGGCGATGAATGGTCCATCGTCGACGCGGACCCCGGCCGCTTCGCTCAGTACCAAGTCGAGCTCGTGAGCACCACGCGCACGGAGACACCGATCATCGACACCGTCACCCTCGTCTATCGCAACGACAGCCTCTTTTCGAGCCCGCTTACGATCAACTGGACCGCCACCGATCCCGACCCGCTCGATACGCTCACCATCAACTGCTCCTACAGTCCCGACGAAGGGGGCACATGGGTCACCATCGCCACCGGGCTTCCCAACGCCGGTACCTTCCTCTGGAACACCGGAGAACGCGGCGGTGGGTACCTCGTTCGGGTCGAGGCATACGATGGCCGGACCAGCGCGGGCGCCGTCTCAGCGCGCAGTTTCTGGATCGTATCCAACGCCACGCGCGCGACTGGGACTCGTGGTGGGAACCCAGCGCGTGCAGTGGCCGCAGCGGGCCGACCAGATCGCCGAGCGGATGTGCCGGCGACCGTCGCCGCTCATCCATCGCACCAATCGCGGTCACACCCGCCGTCGGGTATCCCGCCGTCGGGTATCTCGCCGTTGGCCGTGGTGGGACTGCTCCTCATCGTCGCGGTCACGGCGGCGGCGAAAAGCGGATACCGCCGTGGCAAAACAATACCGCGGCGCGGGCTGCGCGCATCGCGTACGGCGGTCTCCAATGTCATCGGAGCGATACTCGTCTTCGGCGTCGTCGTCCTTCTCCTCTCGCTGGTATCTGCGTATTACATCCCGCGCTATCTCGAGGATGCGGAGACCGAGTACTGTTTTGAGGTCCGCGACGACTTTCTCGAGATGCGCTCCGTACTGGACCGCCAGCGACTCGCGGGCGACGACGCGCAACCGGCCCATATCGCCATTGCCATGGACGCGCCACGGCTCGCGCTCCTCAGTGATTCGAGCACCGGCCGCGGGAGCTTAGGCCGCGACAGCGAGCTGCCGGTGCTCTCGGTCACCGTGCGTAATACCAGCAGGACGGTGGCATGGGGCGGGATACGGTTCCGACCGAATCTCCTCTATGCAACGCAACGGGAGTACCGATTCGAACTCGGTGCGGTGATCGAAAGCCGCCGCGACGGACGACTTCCATACATGCATGTGGGCCCTTCCGTGGCGCTGGGGAACCGGACCGGCAACCGCACCCTCGAGGTCAGCCTCTACGCGCTCACCGGAGTAGACACCGCCGCTGTCGGTGATGCGGGCGCCGGGTACCGAGCCGCCGGGCTAACCTTTACGCTCCTTTTAGGCGAGACGATCGGCTACGAACTGGCCGAGCCCGAAAAAGTGACGATCAACTGCAGCTCCACCGTGGGCGAGGCATGGTACCGTTTCTTCGACCGCACCCTCGGCGACGATAATGGTACCACGATCCAGATCGACCGCGACCCGCGCGAGGGGCGACCGGATCTCGTCTCGGTGCGCATAGAGGATATTAGCAGTCTGCGCGTGCGCTACGCGGAATACGAATACCGATAGCGCCGAACGCGCCAACCGTACATATGGCAACATGGGAACGAGGGGTTGGAAAACGGGGGGACGGGAGCCGCCAACCCACCGTTGTTTTATGGTATTTGAAAATATTGTAGGCGACGAGTATGAGCGGTCTGGTTGGCCGTTAATATGGCACCAGCTAACTTCACCGAAATTTACATTTCCTATGGCTGAAAGCCACTCGCCTCCCTCACCATTTCACTCCACTATTTCCCCGTCGCGCCATACCTCGCTCCGCTCAGCGTCAGCGTCCGTCGACAAGTGTGTCGCCGGATCCCCCGTCGCGCCATTCCTCGCTTCGCTCAGAGTC
>CAZSUE010000836.1:0-2332 GCA_964609045.1 uncultured archaeon
CTCGGTGAGGTCGGCGAGGAGCTGCATCGCCGTCTCCAACTCCGCATACTTCGCCAACCATGGCACATCGCTCTTGAGCCCCTCGAGAAACTGATAGAGCGCCCCATGCTCGACCGGCTCGGATCCGCCGTGCTTGGCGATGAACCCGAGCACCGGCCATGCGATCGGCTTGTAGTGCCGGATAAAATCCCAGAGGAGCTGGTCGAAGAAATTGCTTAGCTCGCCCGCGGTCTCCTCCCTGCTGATCGCATTCGATAGAATATCGCGGGTCGCGGTTCCCTTCCCTGTGGCCGTGAGTGTCCGGTGGAGCTGTTTCATGAAGCAGTGGATATAATACGGCTGTGCGTTGGTATACGCGACGAGATAGGCCGCCAGCTCCTCGCCGATGTCGATATCGAGGATCGTCGCGAGCTTCCGCACCAACTCGATGCCCCAGTACTGCTCGAGCGGTGGGATGGAGATCGGCGTGAAACGCCCGAGGAGCGGCCCACGACCGATGATCTGTTCGCGCATGATCGTCACCGCGCTGCCGGTGACGAAGAAATTACAGCGCGGGCTTTCAACCGCGTTTTTGAAGGTTGCGCGCAGGTCCGTTCTTTCTTTGTCGCCATCGAGCATCTGCGTGATGACCTGGAACTCGTCGAGGAACACCGCGACGGCGATATCGTTGGTCGCAGCTATGGTTCGGGGGAGGTCGGCGAGTTTCTCGAAAATCCCGACCTCGCTGCCGAGTTCGACCGCGTTCATATAATGGGCAAGCGCTTTTTCCAGCCCTTCATCCCCATTCGCGTCACCCTCTTCTCGAACTTGGCTGAATACATCATCGAGCGATGAACGGTGTGTCTGGAAATCTCTCGATCCGCTCTTGAAGCTTCGATACTGGTTCACGAACTCCTGGCCCATCCGGGTCAATGTATCCATTGCCGATCTCCCTTCATAGGACCGAAACGAGAAATAGAGGGGTATCACATCGCGCTGGCTCACCCAGAGCCAGTTATAAAGCCGTTCAACGATGGCGCTCTTCCCGATCCTGCGCGGGCCGATGATCGCCATGTTCGATGAGAACGGTTTGAGCCCCAGCATCGCGAGGTCGTAGAGGTCGTCTAGGATGCGCTGGCGATCGACGAACTCGCCCCGTGGCGTGGTAAACTCGAGCGGTCGCTCGGGGAGAGAGGCGATGTCGACGAGCGGGGCGTTCTTAGGCGACATTACGCTAACGAACGCCGGGCGCTTATTTAACGCTATGGACGATTTGAGACTCGATCTGGTCGACGAGGTCGGATCTCGGATCTCGGATCTTAGCTGTCGGATGTTGGCTGTCGGATGTTGGCTGTCGGATGTCGCATGTCGGCTGCAAGAACGCCATTGTTCCACCGCCGCACCATTGAACTGAATGCGCGCCATCGCGACGATCAGTGCGGTATGCGGCATGCGGCATGCGCCACCCACTATCTATATAAATAATCCATTCCTTTCCTTCAGCCGCAGGGGCGGGGCGTCTCCCGACCCTCCCACTGCATCGCCGCGCATACGCAGATAGCGATCGCGAAGATGGCTCCCCAACCCCCAACCCTAATCCCCAGTGGCTTCCTCAGGTGATGATTGTGACGAGTGAGATACGATGGGAACCGAGCGACGAGACGATCCAACGAGCAAATATTAGCGCGTTCATGCGCAAACACGATATCGAGGACTACGACGCGCTCATCGCGCGCGCCGACGACGATATCGAATGGTTCTGGGACGCGGTGCTCGACGACCTCGACATCCAATGGTACGAGCCGTACCACACGCTCCTCGATACCTCCAAAGGGATCGAATGGGCCGAGTGGTTCCTCGGCGGGAAGACGAATATCGTCTACAATATCCTCGACCGCCACATCGACGGCGACGGGCGCGCCGCACCGGACGACCCCGCCGTGCACTGGGAGGGCGAGGACGGCACCACCGTAACGCTCACCTACGCCGAGCTGGATGCGGCGGTCAATCAGTTCGCGAACGGGCTCCGCTCCATCGGCGTCGATGTCGGCGACACCGTCGGGCTTTACCTGCCGATGACCGCCGAGGTGGTCGTCGCCATGCTCGCCGCGCTCAAGATCGGTGCGATCTGCATCCCCATCTTCTCCGGGTTCGGCCCCGGCGCCACCGCCACGCGGCTCAACCACGCCCACGCGAAGGTCCTTATCACCGCCGACGGTTCCTATCGGCGCGGCAAGAAGATCGAGATCAAGCGCCAGGCGGACCGCGCCGTCGAGGAGGTGCCGAGCATCGCGCACCTCATCGTGCTCAAGCGCTGGCGCGACGAGTCCGGCGACGGTTCTCGAGTGCCCTG
>CAZSUE010000837.1:0-2328 GCA_964609045.1 uncultured archaeon
ACGAGCGGGAGCGTACAGCTACAGCCAGTTTTGAGGAGCCGCTCGTATTTGACCAGGGAGAAGGTCTGGGTACAGTTCGGATACTCGGTGCACCCGATGAACCGACTGCGACCTTTTCCTTTTCCTTTTCCCTTACGCGTCCGCGTCGACCGTTTCACCATCTTTCCGCGACACCCGCGCCGCGGACATGGGCCGTAGGTCTTCTCGGCCCTCGCGGATGGTGCGGCCGCAACGCCCCCCTTCGCCTCGCGCTCGCGCCCTTCCGCTTCTCGCTCTTCGGATGCGAGCAGCTCGCCCACCGTGCGCTCGTTCGCTTTGAACGCGGTTGCGATCCGATCGAGGTGCGCGAGCATCGACCGGTTGACCGGCGCGAACTTCGCAGCGTCGTCGATGATACGCGCCATATCCTTTTCGAGCGTGGCGGTGAACTCGATATCGAGGAACGCTTCTGCGAACCGCTCGAGCACATGGACCACCGCGCGTCCCAACGGCGTGGGCTGCAGATATTTGCCGGTGACGATATACCCACGGCTCTTGAGCTTGTCGATGATCGCCGCGCGGGTGTTCTTCGTACCCAATTGGTACTTGTCCATCTGCGTGATCAGGCTCGAGACCGAGTACCGCTTGGGCGGTTTCGTCTCCTTTTCGACGAGGTCGATATCGACGAGGTCGACCATGGCGCCGTCGGGGACCGCGGGAAGCTCGGACTCTTTCGCCTTCTTATAAGGATAGACCTCCCGCCAGCCCGGCTCGAGCACGCGCTTGGCGTTGGCGCGGAACCGATACTGCTCCACATCGATATCGATGCGCGTACTTTTCTCGCGCGCGTTCGGTGAGAGAGTGGCGAGGTTCCGGCGCGCGATGAGCTCGTAGAGCTTTTCGAGCTTGCGCGTTTTGAACCGTCCGAAGCCGGTGATATGGATGGTGGGATGCGCGGGGTCCTCTTTACGGCCTTCGCGGGCGGGGAACCGAAAATGTGCGAGCACCCACTCCACCGCCTTCGGAATATTCTTGGGCCGCTTCACCATCGTGCGATAATCGTTCCGTTGCCAGGTGCGCGGATATTTCTGTGAATCGGTGCCTGGATAGGAGATATACCCCTGTTCGTAGAGCTGCTGCGCGAGCCCGCGGCGGCGGTTGGCGATGGTGCTGGGCTTGACCTTCAGCACGCGTGCGCCCTCCACCTGGAGATCGGTGCCGTTGAACGGCGGCGGTGGCGGCACGGAGCGCACGCGCTCGGTCACACTTGCGCGCCCGCGCTGCGCTGCACGGCACTGGCGCACGATCCGCTCCGCTTCGTCGCGCTCTTTCACGCGTTCGACGTATTTTGCTTCGAAAGTAGCACCGCGGTAACGGAAGGTCCCCATCAGCTCGTAATAGGTCTCCGGCGTAAAGTCCTCGATCAGTTCCTCGCGATGGACGATGAGCGCGAGGGTCGGCGATTGGACCCGCCCCGCGCTGAGCACACCGCGCTTGAACCCGCCCTCTTTCGCCGTACGACGCCGCGCCAGCGTCAGCGCGCGGGTGAGATTCGCGCCCCACTCGAGGTCCTGTGCCGCGCGGGTATGGCCCGCGAGCGAGCGCCCGTGATCGAACGGCGCTAACGCCGCGAACGCGTTCTTCAGCTCTGTCGCGGTCAGCGAGGAATAGGACATCCGTTTCAGCGTCGCACGCCGGTCGAGCCCGAGATGCGTGATTATCTCGTACGCGATGGCGGAGCCCTCGGTATCGAGATCGCATGCGCTCACGATCGTCGCCGCCGACGAGCCATAGCGTTCGATCACGCCGATGAACTGTTTTGCACGCCCGTTGACCGGGCGGAGGATCAGGTCGACGACGGGAAGGACCACGGGATAGGACCATCGCCGGTTGTATCGTGGTGGATAATCGACGGTCAAGAGGTGCCCGCTGGCGGGGACGATGGTATATCGGTTCCCACCGCGTGAGAACTGATAGACGGTAACCTTCCCATGCCGTTTCGATCGCGCCGTATTCGACGCGAGCGTATCGGCGAGGCGTTTGGCGACCTTCGGTTTCTCTACAATGATGAGCACGGTCATGCAAAGTGCCTCCCGGCCAATTCAGTGCTTTGCAGTTCGTTTCCGGTCCACGCCCCCCGTGGCCCCTCATGACCCCCGTCCCCCTGTGTCCGCGGTGTCCTCTGTGTCCCTTGTGTCCCCTGTGCCCCTTGTGTCCCTTGTGTCCCTTGGGTCCCTTGTGTCCCTTGTGTCCCTTGGGTCCCTTGGGTCCCTTGTGTCCCTTGGGTCCCTTGTGTCCCTTGTGTCCCTTGTGTCCCTTGTGTCCCTTGTGTCCCTTGTGTCCCTTGTG
>CAZSUE010000838.1:0-2328 GCA_964609045.1 uncultured archaeon
TAAGAAGTTCGCCCACAACGGCCGACGCCATCGATCGAGGACGCCGCGCTCCGGTAGCATGTCGCTCCTCAGATTCATACTCATCCTCGTCCTCTCCCTCACCATCCTCTCATCCATGAGCGGCTGCGTCGAGGAGCACCCCACCATCAGTGAGGAGGGGCGTAGCGTCGAACTGACCATCGAGTTCGGGACCGCATCGCCCCCCATAGCGCCTGGGAACCGGACCGTCTGGCACCGGGACAACAGCACCGGCGCATGGACGACCGATTCCGCGCCCACCGCGTCGGGCGCGACGGTCTGGGTCTTTTCCGCGCTCAATGTGACGAATGTCACGGTGTACGGCCTCCTCGAGACGGCGGCGGCGCTCGCCGGGTTCACCACCGAAAGCCACGAGGAGCGCTACGGTCGCTTCGTCGATGCGATCGCCGGTGTGGAGAACGGTGATGAGGATCGGTACTGGCAGTACTGGCACAACGGCGAGTACGGCGCGGTGGCCGCCGACCGGTGCATCGTCCACCATGGCGATACGGTGCGCTGGTGGTATCGCTCCGATCCGTTCGCCTAAGCAAGTGAAGGTCGGGTCGAACCGGAGACATTCTACCATGCATCTTGGAACGATTCCCATCTACCGCCGCCGTCGCGGGCTCATCCATCGTCTCACCCCACTCCCGAAGCTGCTCTATCTCGGGGCGGTATTCGTTCTCGCGCTCCTCTTCGAGAACCCCCTCTATCTCGCGCCACTCTTCGCCGCGCAGATCCCGCTCGCATATGTCGCGGGCATACACGCTCAATGGCGCCGTGCGCTGCGGCTCATCCTCTTTCTCGGCGCGCTCGTCGTCCTCTTCAACGCGCTCACCGTCTACCACGGCGAGCACATCCTCCTCACGCTCGCCGATAACGCATGGGTCGGCACATGGCGCATCACGCTGGAAGGGATCGTCTTCGGGTGCACCATGGCGCTGCGCCTCGCAGTGGTGATCTCGTCCTTCATCATTCTCGGGCTCGTCGTCGCGCCCGACGAGCTCCTCAAGCATCTTTCCGGTCGGTTCCGGCATCTCTCGCTCATCGTCGTGCTGACCATGCGGCTCTATCCCACCTTTGTGGCGGATGCGAAGAACATCGCCGACGCGCAGCGCGTGCGCGGTGTCGACCTCGATGGTGGACGCCTCCGGCAGCGGCTCTGCCGGCGATTGCCGATCATGCTCTCGCTCCTCCTCGTCGCCCTCGAACGCGCCATCAATATCGGTGAGGCCATGGAGGCGCGGGCGTTCGGTGCGGCGCAGCGGACCGTGTATCGCGCAAAACAGCGCGGTGTCGACGATCGTTATCTCACACTGGTCGGCGCCGCGCTCCTCGCTGTCGGCGTCAGCTGGTGGCTGCTTACCGGTGCGGGTGCGTTCACCTATTATCCGCAGCTGGCCCTCTCGACGCTCGTTTCCACCGAGGATGTCCTCCCGCTCGCGACGCTCTCGCTCCTCCTCTTCCTCTTCCCGCTCTATGCCGCTGCCGCCGACCTCGAACGACGCGTGCAAACCGGAGGTGACGCTGGATGAATGCGGGGCGAACGCGAATCGGGACCGCGCGCGATACGCTGTCGAACGGTGGATCTGATATTCCCGTCGTCGTGGATATCGACTCACTCAGTTTCGCCTACGCGGGCCGCGAGAGGCCCGCGCTGGACCGCGTTTCGCTCAACATACGCCGGGGCGAGTTCATCCTCCTCATCGGCCCCTCCGGCGGCGGCAAATCCACGCTCCTCCGCGCGCTCAACGGGCTGGTGCCGCACTACCACGGCGGTCGCATCGATGGCAGCATCGAGGTGATGGGCCGCGACCCGCTCCGGACACCGCCGGCGGTCATGGCCGAGCGCGTCGGGTTCCTCTTTCAGGACCCCGAAACGCAGCTGGTGAGTACGGCGGTGGAGAGCGAACTCGCCTTCGGACTGGAGAATCTCGGCGTCCCACCCGCGACGATCGGACGCAGGCTCGCGCGCGTCGTCGACCAGTTCCAGCTCGGCGCGTATCGTGATCGGTTCATCCCCGAGCTTTCCGGCGGCGAGCAGCAAATGATCGCGCTGGCGTCCATCTTCGCCATGCAACCGTCGCTCCTCCTCCTCGACGAGCCCACCTCCCAGCTCGACCCACCGTCGGCGGGACGCTTCCTCGACGCGGTGACGGCGGCGAACCGCGCAGGGCTGACGGTGATCCTCGTGGAGCACCGTCTCGAGCGCTGTTTTCCGCAGGCGAGTCGTGTCCTCTTCATGGACGGTGGGCGCATCACGGTGGATGCACCGCCGCGTGACGCCGCACGCGCACTCCTCCATGATGC
>CAZSUE010000839.1:0-2326 GCA_964609045.1 uncultured archaeon
CCCGGACTGGCCCGGACTGGCCCGGACTAGCCCGGACTAGCCCGGACTGGCCCGGACTAGCCCGGACTAGCCCGGACTGGCCCGGTCTAGCCTGGTCTAAACTGGTCTAGCCCACCCTACGCACCGTTTGCACACCCCGTCGGCCAGTAGACCTTATGCAATGCAACTGCGACAGGGGGTGGACAGCCCGGTTCCCGAGCACCGTGGTTCCGTGCCACCCACTCTCGAAAGTGTCCACTCGGATAGCGCGACGAATGCAGAGGGTTGGGCTATTTGGGCGGTCTGGACAGAACCTTGCTTGCGGGCTACGCCCATTTCTTCCTGATTAGGAGGACCGCGACCACGGCCATGACGATGATGACGATATCGACGAGTCCCGCATCACCCAGCCCGTTATCGTCGCC
This sequence comes from uncultured archaeon, assembly GCA_964609045.1. Lineage (GTDB taxonomy): Archaea > Thermoplasmatota > Penumbrarchaeia > CAZSUE01 > CAZSUE01 > CAZSUE01. The sequence goes on from CAZSUE010000839.1 coordinate 405, forward strand.
CGAGTCCTTCTTCTTCACCTTCACGGTCCATTGCTCGGTCTCATTCTCGTTCTCGAGCGTCGTGGTTGCCTCACCGTCGCCGGCGACGAATTTTACCGTGTATTCACCCGGCGTCAGCTCCACTTCGGCACGATAGCGCGCGCCGGTGGTATTGTCACCGCTCTGGTAGACGAGGTCGAGTCGATGCGAGCCGATGAGCACATCGATCGCCGCCGGCGCATCCCCGTCCTCGTCGGCGTAGGTTATCTCGAAGACGAATGTATCGGACTCATCGCCCGTCTCCGGCTCGATCAGCGGCGCCGAGAGCGTCGGCGCACGGTTCGCACCGGGTCCGGTGTCGTTGTCCGTGTCGTTGTCGCCCGCGCCAGCGGGGATGCGGAACCCGGAGACCGTCGCGAGTTGCGTCGGCGCCTCGAACGACCCGAGCATCGCCGCCTGGTCGGCCTCAGCGGCCGCAGGCAGCACCATATCGATGATATTCGGGTTCACCGGCCCGTCGGCGCCGCCGCCGAGCACCCAGTCACCCGCACTGGCCGCTACATTGCGCCAGTTCCCGGGTCCGTACCCGTCCTGACTGCCGGCGACGACCACATAGCCATACTCCGCGGGGTGCTCCCCCAATATACTCTTGCCAACGATGATCGTGACCGTGTTCGTCGCCTGCTCGGCACTGGATTCGATGTTCGTCGTCACCCGCGAGTCGTCGTCGTGCCGCTTCAAGTAGGTATCCCAGCCGATGGCGGAGACCACCACCTCCCAGGCATACTCCGGTGTGGTCTGCGCATAGGCAGCGTCGAGCATCTCACGCGCACCGCTGTCCGGTACATTATCCGTATCGATATAGATCTGGACGATCTGATGGCTGAACCCGCCGGGTGCGTTCCAGTTGTTCGGCATCTCGGCGAACGAGATCTCGAAGATGACATCGAAATCGGTCTCGGCGATAGAGAAATGGGTGATATCCCAGAGCCCCTCGTGCGGCGCGAAATCGCCCGCTTCCGGATAGACATAATCGCCCGTCCCGTCGCCGTCGATATCGGCACCGGTCTCGTCGCCGAGCGGGTCGTCGGTCTCCCATACCGGTCTCACATCGGCCATCACCCGCGGGACGAAGATCTCGATGGGGTCCGATGGCGCGATATCGACCGTCTCCTCGCTGTTTGCATTGGTGACCAGCGCGTTGAGACGGAAGGTATCGCCGCTGGCGGCCTCGATCCTGCTCAGCGGGATCGCGATCTCTACCACCGACCCCACCGCCGTATCCTCGTAGGTATCTTGATAGACCCAGCTCCCATGCATATTGCTCTTGAAGAGCGCATACTGCGCGCTCCCGTCGGAGAGCACCTCGGAAAAGAGGATACGCACACCCCATTGCGCCCCGAACCCGAAGAGGGTGGTCTCGGGCGTGGCATGACGCGGTAATCGCGGCGTGAAGGTCGTCCCCGGCTCGTTCATATCTTTCGGGTTCGGCGCCGAGAAATAGACCTCGAGCTCGATATCTTCGTTATCGGCGTACCCGCTCGCCGCGCTCGCCGGCTCCACGGCGACATAGCAGTTCCGCGCATCGTACCCGACGCCGACGCCGACGATATCCAGCGCCGCATGTGCATCGGTGGTGTCGGTGTACCACGCCGCGGTGTTCCATTCATCCGCGCCCATCTCACCGTCGACCGCGATGGTGGAACGGTTCGTCGCCTCGCGCGCCGGTGTGGCCGCGGGCGCCCATGAGACACGGAGGAATGTGGGCATCTCGCCGTTCTCGTACCCGATGGCGCGATAGACGGCAATGAGGTGCTGTTTGAAGAGGTAATCGAACTGCGCGTCGTTCCCTGAATCCTGATCCGCGCCATACCACCAGAACCAGTCGCTCCCTTCGGCGGCGTAGAGGCTCTCCCATGCCGCGGCCAGCGCCTCTTCCTCGT
>CAZSUE010000840.1:0-2326 GCA_964609045.1 uncultured archaeon
AACATGGCCAAAGGGAGTACCCTTTGCCAATATTCAGCAGAAAGGGTCTCTGCGAGCTGCGTTTCTGCGAACATTGCCGGAGAGGATAATTGTGACTCCGCCAATGCGTCGAGGCTCTCGCGTGTTACAATATAGATATAGATCCCAATTATTCAATTGGGAGCGCGGTCTTATAGCCTGGCTGGACAGAGGTATCTTGCATGGATCTACCTGGCCCCCGCTGCTCGAACGGGCGCGAACCGGGGCGGCGCACGCGAAACCGGAGAATGAGATGAGAGTGTGGGAACGAGGAATATGACCATGACGGTGAATGCGACCTACGATCGTGAATGCGACCTCGCCATCGGCCTCGCGCTCCGTGCTGGTGCGCTGGTGCTGGGCATGTACGAATCAGACCATGAGATCGAGCGCAAAGCGGACCAGACCCCAGTTACGGAAGCGGATTACGCCGCGGAACAGCTCGTGCTCGATGCGCTGGCCGAGGAGGGGTTCGGGTACGATATCGTCTCCGAGGAGAGCGGTCGACGGCAACAGGGCTCCACGCTGAGTGAGCGGGTCTGGGTCGTGGACCCGATCGACGGCACGCAATACTTCATCGATAGATCGGGCTGGTTCTCGGTAATGATCGCACTTCTCGAGCGCACGCGGCCGGTGCTCGGGGTCGTCTACGCGCCCATGCTCGAGCGGCTCTGGTACGCGGTTTTGGGCGAAGGCGCGTTCTTGTCCCCGATCGCGGAGCCGGTGCTCGAACGATATGGGACGAAGGCTGAAAACGGAGACGGTGCCGGTGAGGACGTAGCGCGCTGGGTGCGCGCGCATGCCGAGCGCATCAGGGTCTCCGACCGCTCGCCGGGTACTATCGGCTACCGTCTCATCGCGGGTCCGAACCGGGTGCACGGGCGGTTAGAAGAGATCAAGCAGTCGCTGGCCATCGAGACGGTGGTGACCATGGGCGGCACCGGCGTCAAGTGCGCCTTGATCGGGAGTGGCGCGGCGGAGCTCTATGTCCAGCCCGGGAGCGGACTGGGGGTCTGGGACTGCGCGCCGGCGGAGGTCATCGTGCGCGAGGCCGGTGGCGCAATCTGGGACCTGACCGGCGCGCCACCGCACTACGACCTCCAGGATCAGAAGATGGTCGACGGGTTCGTTGCGTGCAACGGTGTGGCGGTCGAGCGTGTACGTGATGCGACGGTCAAATGAATTTCGGTTGCGGTCGGGTTCATCTGCCGTGAGCGGGCGCATAGACCTACATACCATGGAGTTGCATCCGTTATCGAGGATTGAACACGGGTACCGTATCGACCGCTACCGATGCCAGGGGCAACACTCTCTTTCTCACACTCGACGGTACGTTCGACACCGGCGAAATGGAGGAGGTGAGCACCGCCGCCCGCGCCGCGATCGCGGGCGCTCACAGCGCCATTCACCGTTGTATGCGATATCTCGACGTTCATGTCCCGGCTCGGTTCGGCCGGTGCCGCAAACCGGCCCCTTCTCCAGCGGCGGCCGTTCTCCTCTACGAAAATGGCATGGACCGGCTCGTCGCCATCGTCGGCTCGTCCAGGGCGAGCCGAACGGAGGTTGGGCATATCTCCAACGGCGCCCCGTTCGATGCGGTGGCCGTCGCCAGTGCTGATACCGCACAGCAGCTGCTTGGACGGTAACGCCGCGCCCGCTCACGATCACAGATGCATGCGATCCCGTTCTCATTCTTATTTTTATTCTTATTCTTATTCTCAGTCTCGCCCTCGTCCTCACTTCTCGTTCCTTCTCGTTCCATTTCGTTCCTTCTCGATCGCATCGCGTTCGGCACATGTCAGCGGCGAATGCTAAAATCCACGCCTGTACGCATGGCCGATGAGCGCGAGCAGCATCGAATACCAGTGGCGTTTGATCATTATGCTCTTCACAAACCCTATGTACGTGTACGCATGTACGGGCGCTCGAATGGGATGAGAACACGCTGGATGACCGCTTTTCATCCTCTCTCTCATTTCGAGATAGCGGTCGTCTCGTGATCAGTGGTGTCTATCGTCCAGAGGGACATAAATGGATAACGACGTGGGGGTATGTGCAACCGAGTTACTCAAGGCTGAGGATGCAAAGACCCGAGAAGAAGCAGTGAAGACGCTGGCGGAGCGAGGGACGGATGAAGCGGTCCGGGCGCTGATCGATGCTCTTTGTGCGAGTGACTATGAAGATGTCCGGATGCTCGCTGCGTCAGCGTTGGGAATGCTGGGCGCAGAGCCCGCCGCGCCCGCGCTCATGGAGGCATTGGAGGATGACGCCGCAGCTGTGCGTGAACGGTCGGCCAAAGCGCTCGGCG
>CAZSUE010000841.1:0-2313 GCA_964609045.1 uncultured archaeon
TAACGTAACGTAACGTAACGTAACGTAACGTAACGTAACGTAACGTAACGTAACGCAAGCGGCGGTTCTCAGGACAGGAGCACATCCAGAACGCATCCTTTGGAAGGTGGTGTGGTGGGGTCAGCCACACCGCCATCCCTATCGTCAATGCTCAGCCGCTCCTCAGCTCCTCAGCTCCTCTGCTCTTATAGGACCGCGCTGAGCCGAGAGGCGTTCGATCGGTCGGTCCCTCTCGGTTCAGTTCAGTTCAGTTCAGTTCAGTTCAGTTCAGGTCCCCGCTCGGCGTCGCTCCTTCGCGGCCAGCCGTTGCAGCCACCGTTCCGCCTCGGCATAACGCGTGAACGCCGTTTCGCGTTGTGTAAATTCGTCGGTATGGATCTGCCGCCGACCGTTCTCATAGGTCGTTTTGAAAATACAATGGAGCAGTTCGTGATAGAGGACATAGTCGACGACGAACGCGGGCACCTGTGGGTCGTCGAGCGTGCGGGAGAGGGTGATCATCCCGAACGCTGCGTCATGGGTGCCAAAGGTGCGGTAGGTGCGTTTCTTCGACCAGACGATCGTGGGATGCGGCGCGTCGCCGTCGAAATAGCGTTCGTTGACGCGACGAAACGCAGCGTGGAGGTCGTGATATTCGCTCTTGCGTCCGCCATGGCGCTTCCTCCCGCGCTCGCGCCGGCAGTCTCGCGTGCGTTCGCGTATTGCCGGTCGCTGGATATGATCTGCATAATGTTGCCGATAGTGCTCGGGACAGGCGCGTCCATCGATCTTGCAGAGGAGGATAGAGATGAGCGATTTAAGCACGCTGATCGGCGCATCGTCGAGGAGGTCGCTGATCCTGATCTTGAGCGTCCCGTCCCGCTCGCGGATCGTACTCTTCATCCTCGTGTAGGGATAGAACGCGACCTCGACGGGCGGTGCGCGGGCGCCGGTGAGGAGATGGTACTGGTGCACGACGAGGTTCTCGACCACCTCGAGCCGTTGCACTGGTCCGTCCTCCTCTTGCGCGCGGGCGCTCTCCACCGCGGTTGTATCCGGCACTATAGTAGCGTCTGGCATGGCTTGGCGCCGCGATGCTCACGGTCGGCTAAAATCTTTTTCCATTGCACATTGCATAATGCACATAGCACATTGCACAAGACATGCCTGCGCGCGCCCCTCCTCATCGCAATGTTTGGTAGCAGAAGCGAACCTTGATATGCCTCCATCCTATTGCAGCGTGGGTGCCAATGACGATGTTCGAGCGGCTTGTCCCCGATTACGGTGCGCCCACCGACCCTGTGAACCGGGCGCGGTACGGATATATCGAGGGCTGGGTGGGGATCGTCGGCAACGCGGCGCTCTTTGCACTCAAGCTCGTATTGGGCCTCTTCATCAATAGCATCGCGGTGATCGCCGACGCGTTCCATTCGCTCTCCGATGTGGGCACCTCGGGGGTGGTGATCTTCGGGTTCCGGATGGCGAAGAAGCCGCCGGACGCAAACCACCCGTTCGGGCATGGTCGGACCGAGTATATCGCCACACTCGCCATCGCGATCCTCCTCATCGTCACCGGCGCATCATTCGTCGAGCGCGCGCTGGGCCGCTTCGGCACGGATATCGCGCTTATCCACGAGGAGTACGCGCCGTTGATCGCGATTATCATCCTCGTTACCGCACTGGCAAAAGAGGTGATGGCGCGTTTCTCGTTCGCCGTCGCGCGCCGCATCGAGAGCGACACGCTTGCGGCGGACGCATGGCACCATCGGACCGATATGCTCTCCTCGGTGGCGGTGGGGGTGAGTTTGTTCGGTTCCGCCGCTGGCTACCCGATCCTCGACCCGCTCTTCGCCATCGGTGTGGCGGCGCTCATCATCGGCGTGGGGATCGATATGGTACGCCGCAGCTCCAACCTCCTCCTCGGCTATGCCCCGGACGAGGCGCTGATCGCGCGTATCGAGGCGCTGGCGGCAAAAGTCGATGGGATCGCCTCCGTGCACGATATCGCGCTCCACGATTACGGTACGAATAAGATCGTAACGCTCCATGCCGAACTTGCGGGCGATATTCCCGCCCGCGGCGCACACGCCCGTGTCGATGCACTGGAGAAGGCACTGGAACGCACGCTCGGGTTGGATTCGATCGTGCATATGGAGCCGCTTGGCGGCGAACGTGCAATCGCTGAGCGCCAGGATATCGAACGGGCCATCGCTGCGTTGCCGTCACGATTCCCGGCGGTGCGATCGGTGCATAAGGCGCGCGTTTTCCATTCGGGCGCCGAGCTCACTATCCGTATGCATATTATGGTGGACCGCCACATGGATATCGGCGTTG
>CAZSUE010000842.1:0-2307 GCA_964609045.1 uncultured archaeon
CCGGCGGCGGCGGCGGCGGGGTGCGCTCGCACAAGCCAGACCTCGCCGACGGACTGGCACAGTCCCGCGCTGAGGCGGCAAAAGAGCTCGGCGTGGACCTCATCCTCTCGACCTGTCCGTTCTGTGAGATCAGCCTCATGAAGAATTGCGATCTGGGGGTGAAGGATGTGACCGAACTCATTCTCAAATCGATGAAGGGGGAATCGCTATGACGATCACCGATCTGACCTCGATGGGCACACCGCAGCCGGAGCAGCAAGAAAAGATCATGCGCTCGCTCGAAGCGCTCTCGGAGAAGATACCGAACAACTGTTTCCTCTGTGCCAAATGCACCAGCGGGTGCGAGGCGCACAAACTGCTCGAGCTCGAGCCGCATCATATCGTGGCGTTGACCCGGCGCGGGTTCATCGACGAGATGGTGAACTCGGACATCATCTGGACCTGCGTGACCTGTTTCAAATGCAAACAGCGCTGTCCGCAGGAGGTGGCGCCGGTGGAGATACTCTTTCTCCTCAAGAACCTCGCCATCGCCTCCGGGAAGCAGGTACCGGGAGAATACACGCAAATGCTGCAGAATGTGATGATGAGCGGGATGATCCAGAACCCGAAAGAGGTGCGCACCAGCGATAAGGGCGCCGCAACGCGCCAGTCGCTCGGGCTGCCGGAGCTCAAGGGGGCGAACCCGATGGATTTCCAGCAGGGGCTGCAGGCGGCGATGACCGCACAGCTCGATACGCTCTAACGGGGGAGGTGAAAGGAATGGCAACGAACGATACGGATCTAGCACAGGATAACGATGAGGGAACCGAGGAGACCGGGGAAATGGAGCGCGGGCCGGTGACGGTGGCGTTCTATCCCGGCTGCGTCACCGCCACGGAGCAGTACGCCTACGAGCTTTCCATGCGCAATCTCGCGCCGAAGCTCGATATCGAGCTCGTCGAGCTCGACGGCGTCACCTGCTGCGGTGCGCCGCTTCGGAGCATCAACCTCAATCTTCCGCTCTATTTCTCCGCGCGCACGCTCGCCATGTGCGAAAAGGAAGGGCTCGATGTGCTCACGCTCTGCCCGCAGTGCCATCTCGCGTTCTCGGAGGCCAAGAAGGCGCTGTGCGAGAACGATGAACTACGGGCCAAGATCAACGGGCTGCTCGCGTCGGAGGGTCTCACCTTCACCGGCGACCTCACGATCTGGCACACCATCGACCTCCTCCACGACCGCGTGGGGCTCGAGACGATCGCGGCGGCGGTCACCACACCGCTGGACGAGATCGCGGCGGCTGCGGCGGACGACGCCGAGGAGGATGCGGACACGGATGATGCGGAGAAGAACGGCACGCTCACACTGGCCGCGCATTACGGCTGTCACCTCATCCGTCCCTCGGCGATGGGCCGACCGGACCACGCGGAGCGACCGGCCAAGCTCGATACGCTGGTCGAAGCGATCGGCGGCGCCACCGAGGATTACCCGCAGAAGCTCGATTGCTGCGGCGCGCCGCTCATGGTCAACGAAGCGGATAGCGCACTGACCCTGGCGGGCCAGAAGCTCGACGCCGTCGCAACGCGCGGGTTCGACGCGCTCGTCACCGTCTGTCCATGGGGCCATCGCCAGTTCGATACGAAGCAGCAGGACGCCGCCGCCGCGGTCGGGAAGAAGTTCGCGGTACCGGTGGTCTACTACACGCAGCTCCTCGGGCTCGCACTCGGGCTCGACGCAAAAGAGGTCGGCCTCGAGCTCAATCTTTCGCCGGTGGCCGCGCTCGGGCTCGGCGGCGACGAGAGCGAGTGACGAAACGCTCTATTCGATCCGTTCGATCAATTGGAGCGTTTCAATAATGCTCAGTAATGCTATGCAACCCCGTCACTTCGCCAGTGGTCGCGGTGGACGGGGGTCCCTTTCTCTTCTTTTATTGATCTGATCGGGTCGATATCGATCATGCCATAGCGAACGCGATGAGAGGCTATACCGCTTTTACTCCTTCAACTATAACAACTGCTGCCATGGGTTCGGAGCGTTTGCATGGCCTATCCACTCGGACGCGTTACCTTTTGCTTCGCTCCCCGGCTGTTCGGTCGATCAGGCGACGAGGAGGAGCGTTCAGTTTGTCGGGGCTTCGTCTACGCAGGAGTAGACAACTCGTACGGAGACGACACCACCAGTAGATTTACCGCAATTATCGAAGGCAAAGGGAGCCGATCGGATATGCGCTGTCGTAAGGTCAGCCACTGGCGAAAATCGGATCCGCCGATGCAGACGCAATGCATGACGGTTCACCGCCGCCGACGCTTCGAACGGACATGGAAATAGATT
>CAZSUE010000843.1:0-2301 GCA_964609045.1 uncultured archaeon
AGGTGGAGCCCACCGGCAGCACCACTGACCCGCACCCCGCCTACGATGTCATCGTGGTGGGCGCGGGTGTCGCTGGCTCTCTTTTCGCCCGCGACCTCGCCCGCGAAGGGTACCGCGTCTGCCTCCTCGAAAAACGAGCTCGTGATGATCTCGGGCATGACTGGTGGGACAGCGTCGACAAGTCGGTCTTCGATACGGTCGAACTCGCGCACCCGCCCCCCGACGAGCTCTATCAACGGGGAACGATGTTCATCTGCTCGCCGCGCGATACCGTGCGGGTAATGGTGCGTGACCCGGGCAAGAATTATCAGATCGACCGGAAACGGCTTGCGCAACGGATGATCGAGGATGCGCTGGATGCAGAAGTCGAGCTGAGGGATGGCGTCACGGTCACCGGGCCGCTGATCGACGCAGAGCACGAGGTGGTTATCGGCGTCACGGTCGAGGACGGCGAGCCGGTGCGTGCGACGCTCACCGCGGACTGTTCCGGGTATCACGGCGTGGTGCGGACCAATATTCCGTTCAGCGTCGATTTCCAAAAGACGATCCCGCGCACCGACACCTTCCTCACCTACCGCGAGATCCATCGCAAGCGCGATGCGTGTGTGGAGAACCACTGGCTGTGGCGGTTCGCGCAGTATAAAGGCGTTTCGTGGGCATCGTTCAATCAGGACGACTATGTCGACTTCTTCGGGGGAAGGATCGATATTCCCGAAGAGACGATCGCGCCCGAGGCCATGGCGCGGCAGTATATCGACCGGTTCGCGCACACCTACGAGCCGGAGATCGCCATGGGCGGATATGGGGCGCCCATACCGGTGGGCGCGGCCATGGACTCGTTCGTCGCCAACGGATTCTTGATCGTCGGCGACGCCGCGAAGCAATGCCACCCGCTCAACGGGTCGGGCGTCGCGAGCTCGTTGTTCGCCGCGCATCTTGCGGCGAAGAGCGTTGCGGCGGCGCTTGCAACGGGCGATGTCACCAAACGCGCGCTATGGTCGTACAACGCCGCCTACCACCGCTCGGAGCTGAACCGCCATTTTGCGTTCCTCAATATCCTCCAGAAGTATATTGTACAGCTCACCGAAGCGCAGATCGAGCTCCTTTTTACCCGCAATATCGTCGATTTCCGCGCACTGACCGCAGCCGGCGGGTTCCAGTCCAAGAGTACGCTGGCCACGCTGAAATTGATGCTCAATAACCTCGATCAGCTCCCGCTCCTCCTCTTGCTGAAACGCGCATTGGAGGACGCACAACGGCTACAAACGCTCGAGCGTGAGTACCCAGACCACTACTTGCCGCAAGCGTTCGCGAGATGGCGGACGCGAACGCAGGGATGCTATCCGTAAAGGGCTCATTCCATTCAAAGGGTCAAGTATTTAGGTTTTTGCCAAAAAATGTATTAATTAGGTGCTCTGCCTGGAATGAGCCTAAAGAGGCGACCTGGACGGTATGCGATCATTGAGCGCCTTTCATGGAGCTGATTCGGGCTATTGTTCGTGCCATATACAGCCCCCTCCATCGTTCCCTTCTACCGTAAAGGATATAATCGCTCAATAACTATAACTCCGCGGTGATCACCTGAACACACGTTGGCCAGTAACAAATATTGTCTCTCTCCTCATCATTACCCTCCTTCTCGGCTCCGGCATCTTTGCCCTCGTGGCCCGAGCTGGACCTGCGACTCCCAGCAGCGGTACGCGCGGGCCAGGGAGCGTCGATCACGATGCGGGGAATATCGATTTTACGATCACCGATTATGGCCGGATATCGGGATCGGTATCGGTCAACGGCCAGAGCTGGACCTACACCTCGAACGCGCTCGTCGCCTATCATTCCGGGTACGGTGCTAATACGGTGGCGCAAGGCAAGAGTTCGGGTGCGGATTTCGACGTGCTCTCCGGGGTGGATACGCCGATCTCCCTCCTCCAGAACGGCGTCACCGACGAATCGTATTGCACTTTTACGCAGGTGGGCGAGACGCCGACGAACGATGTCCGGATCGCGCAGCGCGCGATCACCATCCAGGGCGGCGATTGGGCGCTCGTCACCTGGGAGGTGGAGAACCTCCAGTCCACACCGCTATCCAATTTCCGGCTCGCAATGACGCAAGATACACGGGTGGCGGGCAGCGACAGCAACGACAACCAGGTCTACAACAGCAACGACCATGTGTTCTACGTCCAGGACGGCAACTCATTGCTCGGGTTCTCCTCGGCGAACCCGTCCTATCCGCTCAACCACTATTATGTCGATCACTGGACCGGTCTCAGTGCGACGAGCGAGACGGAGATGTATACC
>CAZSUE010000844.1:0-2299 GCA_964609045.1 uncultured archaeon
CGCATCGTCGCGCCGCTCGTCATCGTACGACCTCCTCAGCTCGCTGAAGGGCGGTGGGGTGGGATCGGGATCGAGATCGAGATCAGGAGGCCAGAGCTCGTGTCCGAGCTGCGGCAATGTGATCGACGGCGACTGGTTCATCTGCCCGTCCTGTCGACGACAGCTTAAATAACGGTTTGGCCGATAACGCCGCCAGTCGCGCTCAGAGCGGGAAATACACCATATCTCCCGTAACTGGAGAGTGTATGGTACTCTACCGCCAATTTTTTATAGTCCAAGGGTAATGACCTTCATCCTTCCCTTGGGTTTAAATATTCCCTCGTCGAATATGCCCGACCTAGCTTTGCTCATGTCTAACACGCTCACTCTACTATCATTTGAACACTATCTGAGGTGACTCAGTGGCACGAGGACTTTACACTGCACGCAAACTCAAGAACCAGCGCAAGAAATTCCGCTGGAGCGATCGCTATTACAAACGGCGCGTACTGAAGCTCAAGAAACGTTCGGATCCTCTCGAAGGCGCGACACAGGCGCGAGGCATCGTGCTGGAGAAAGTCGGTATCGAGGCGAAGCAGCCGAACTCTGCGATCAGGAAATGTGTGAAGGTGCAGCTGATCAAGAATGCGCGCCAGATCACTGCGTTCGCCGTGGGCGACGGTGCGATCAATTTCATCGACGAACACGACGAGGTCATGGTCGAGGGTATCGGCGGGAGTATGGGCCGTTCATACGGCGATCTTCCGGGGGTACGCTATAAAGTGATCAAGGTCAACGATGTGGCTTTGGAGGAGCTGGTCCGCGGTCGGAAAGAAAAGCCGATCCGGTGATGGACCGAACTTTGCCACCGCCACCGCCACCGCCACCGCTGTCGCTATCGATATGCACAGAGATATGCACAGAGATATGCACAGAGATATGCACAGAGATCTGGATAACCATCGTACGCATCGTCCAGTGCCTTCGATACGCTCTCGCTGCGCATGAGACTGGCATCGACATCGACATTGACATCGAACTCGAACACGAGATAAAATGGACTCGATCCCAACCAATAACGATCAATATCATTCAGGTGAACGATATGGTCACCGAAACAACACTTAACGATCTCCCTGAGCATTACAAGCTTCTCTTCGGCCGCTACGATCTGACCGAGGTTGAAGTCCACGACCCCGGCCTCGAACGGTATATGAACCTCAGCCCCATTGCCGTACCGCATGTGGGCGGTAAATTCGCCAACAAGCGGTTCGGGAAGAACGAGGTCAATATCGTCGAGCGGTTCATCAACAATATGATGCGGACCGATTCGTATACGGGCAAGAAAAGTAAGGCGTACCGTGCGGTACGCGAGGCGTTCGCGATCATCGAGGAAAGGACCGAAGAGAACCCGGTCCAGATCCTCATCGACGCGCTCGAGAACAGCGCGCCCAAGGAAGAGATCACCCGGCTGCGGTTCGGCGGCATTTCGGTCCCGAAGGCGGTGGACTCCTCCTGCGCCCGGCGGCTCGATATTGCGCTCCGCAATCTTTCGAAGGGTGTGATCATGGCCACGCACAAACAGAAGCGCTCGGTCGCTCAATGTCTCGCCGCAGAGCTGATGAGCGCTGCAAAGAACGACCCGAACAATTACGCGGTCCGCAAGAAAGACGAATCGGAGCGTGTGGCGGCGTCGGCGCGCTAACGCGCGATTATATTATCATGCGCGAGGCCGGCCAGCGTTCGATCGTTCTGGAGGATGCCACCGGAAAGATACCTTCCCGTCGCGGGGGGCGAAGACGCCCCTCGGCGGCGGTACCGCTTTTCTTTCGGTTGGACCCGACCGCGATCGCATCTGCGGTGGGTCACGCTCCATTTGACGGCGTTTTGCGCAATGATTCTTGCACGCGTCAGGCGTCTCTCGTGGAATGGAGCGAGTGCCCCCTCACAGGATAATGATACTACGATAGAATCTAATAGTTCATTCCTTACGAAAACTAACACTACACTCTCACTGGAAGTGTGCCTATGGGACGAAAAGAAGACAATATCCGTCTTGCCGAGAAACTCTTCACGAAGCCAAAATTCATCCGCAATATAGGGATCGCGGCCCATATCGATCATGGAAAGACGACCTTGAGCGATAACCTCATCGCTGGTGCGGGCATGATGTCCGAGGAACTGGCGGGCAAGCAACTGATGCTCGATTTCGACGAACAGGAGCAGGATCGCGGTATCACCATCGAAGCGGCGAATGCGTCGATGGTGCACGAGTTCCAGGGCCAGGAGTATCTGATCAATCTGATCGATACGCCGGGGC
>CAZSUE010000845.1:0-2294 GCA_964609045.1 uncultured archaeon
GCGAGGCCGAGATGCAGACGACGATATCCGCGCCGCGGAGCGCATAATGCTTGGTAAGCTCGGGGAAGAAGATATCGTAGCAGATCACCGCGCCGATCGTAGCCGAGGCGGTGGTGAACAGCGGCAGCTCGCGCCCGGCCGCAAAATAGATCTCCTCCTCGAACGGGCCGAAGTTCGCTTTATGCCATTTTTGATACGCCGCCGGTGGGTGGTCCGGCCCGACGAACACGGCGCTGTTATTGATGCGCCCGCGAACCGTTGCATCGCGCTCCGCCATCCCAAAGAGGATATATGCACCGGTCTCTTGCGCCAGTTGTGATATGGCGGTGACCGACGGCCCGTCGAGCGGTTCGGCCAGTGAATAGAGCCGATCGCGGCAATAATAACCGGTGAGGAACAGTTCGGGGAAGATATAGAGCTCGGCGTCGTGTTCGGTCACACATCGCTTGATCGTTTCCACATTCTTGTCGGGCTTGCCCAGTATCGGTGGGACCTGCGGCATCATAATCTTCATGGACACTTCTCCAGCGGGATAGAACGAGCGCTCGCGATCGTCACGGCGGTGCAAAAAGAGAGGGGTGCCTCATAATGCTTTGGGTTTGATTTGGTTCGGTATGAAAAAGAGGGGATTAGGGTTTTGGGTATAGGGGTTGGGGCCGCCCCACCCCCCGTTCTTTTCATTTGTCTTACCTGAAACAACCACCTCTTCACATACCCCGTCAATGGAGGTTTTGTTTCATGGCGTTTGATGCGATCCGATCTGGTTCGGTTCGGTGCGGTCCGGTTCGGAGCGGTTCGCGGCGGCCAGCCATTCATACCCGGTAGCGTGGCCGTTGGAAACCGATCTCGTCCGTATCGCTCTCACCGAGCCCGATCTCGAGCGCATCGATGCCTAGATCGGCCGCATCACTCCCGGTGGCAAAATGGAGGAGGAGCGGATAGATGATGGAGTAGAAGACGAGCAGCCCAATCCCGCTGATAGTGAGGCCACGATAGATCAGCCAGATATGTTCGGCATCGACGACCCGCCACCATTTGAGCGCGACGATACCGGCCATACTGCAGCTGATCGCCACGGAGAGGAGGATGGCGCGCATCCCACGCAGCTTCGGATATTTTACCGGCGCCACCGCCATCACTGCGGCGAGGGCACAGATCGAGAGCGCAATGAGCGCGGCATGCGCCCGTGCCGGCGGGAGGAGGTGGCATATCATCATCACGAGGAACGCAAGCGCGGGTGTGGCGAGACCGGTGAAGTCACTATCTTGGTACTGCTCGGTCGTGAACCGGTAGAGTCGGGTCCAACCGAAGACGACGAGGGCGACGGCAGCAGCCACCGCCATGATAGCGATGGCGATGGACTGGCCCCCGCTCCCGCCGATGGGGAAATAGACGACGAGGAGCATGACTGCGGGTGCGAGGACGAAGGTGATGGCGTCGGCCATGGAATCGAGGTATCGCCCCTTATCGTGGAGCGTTCCGAACCGTCGCGCGGCGGCGCCGTCGACGCCGTCGAAGATCATACCGATGAAAATGAAGCCGGTCGCCAGCGTGATATCGGGCCGAAGTAGGAGGAGCGCGATGATACTGAAAATACCGCAAACAGCATTGCTCAGGGTAAACGCATCGGCGATCGACATCATGCGAAAAAGATGTCCCACCCTGTCTAGCCTCGGCATGGAGTTCGCCTCCGTTCGATCGTTGGGGCTCCCACCACCACCGGAAATGCTTCGAGCTCGTGCCAGCGCTCGTCGGCCCACTTATAAAGATCATCACTTTACCGGTTTATAAAAGCTCCTGGTGGCCACCATCGCTCGCGGGTTCCCACTACCATGGGAACTCCCAATACACCTTTATATAGTGGGTCGGCCCTCGTTTCTATTAAGACGCAACAGACCACCTCTCCCCCCTGGGAGGTGGTTCGCTGTTCATGCTACAGGGAAGGGGGGGCGTGACCCGTGTGAACCCCATTTGCGGTGAACTCTTTTTTACTCCTTGCCCCTATCATATCACTACCCCCCTTCCTTCTTTTCCTCATTCGTCGTGATCGACGTCGAAGAAACGGTCCGATCTCCATCTCATATCCAACGACGGATGGTCCTGACCAGAGGGTTGGCCCTACTTATTTCTCCTTATTGCTCGCGAACCTCAGGCGGTTGCGTTCCCATGGCGTGGCAATTACAGGGATGCACGGTGGCGATATCGGGTAACCGCTCCAGTGCCTCGCGGAGGAGCGCGATCAATTGGCTCTGCATCTGGTTGACCATCTTCACCGTATGCTCGTGTGCAATGAG
>CAZSUE010000846.1:0-2288 GCA_964609045.1 uncultured archaeon
GGTAATTGGCAATGGTTAATGGATAATGGAGGAGGGGTGAAGCGTGGGAGAAGAGAGGAAAAGTGGGGGACGATATGAAAAAAATTCGGGATGGGGCGGCGATGGAGCGGCCCCAGTCCCTATTGCCAAATTAAATATCGAGGTGCGCAAAGAGCGCCGGTGCAAGAACGATGGCGGTCAATGCGACGAGGCTATAACGGATGAGATCGAAGAATATCCCGTCTGGAAGCAAGAGTGAGAGCGGGGCGTAGGCCGCTGCGAGAACGATCATCCCCAGAACGAGCCGAACGATGGCGGCGCGCTTGGTTTGCGGTGCTTCTATCCCGATCATCCGTTGTTGGAGGGTGCTGCCAGCGGCCACCCCGAGGATGCCGCCACAGATCATACCGAAATCGTTCTCCGCGGCGGGAAAGAACCACCATGCCAGGATGACCATGAACAGTGGCACTGTAATCGCAAGCGCCATGGTGATAGCGAACCGCCGGGTGCGCCGCGCGAGCCAAGCTGCGAGGAGTGGCCGGCCGACGATGGCCACCGCCACCGCGGTCAGCCCGACGATCAACCCCGTCACGACATCTTGCACATCGTGCACGCCGTTATAGAGCCGCGAGACGGCAACGAGGGCGACGATGACCGCGGTGACCACCGGGACGCATCGCCGTCGGCCGAGGTGGAGATGTGCACCGATATAACCCCAGAACGATGCTGCACCCTGCGAATGGCCGCTGGGGAAACCGAACGAATCCTCATGGTATTTCCAATACCGTTGTGGCGGTCGCGGGTCGCGCACGATATTCTTGATCATCCCGTTGCAGTAGCTGCTGAGGAGGAGCACCAGCGCCACATCGCGCGCAAAAACAGTATCGTAGCACCAATAGATGACGAGGATGATGAGGATATAGGCGAACGGATCGCCGAGGACGGAGCAAAAGCGAAAGAATGCGTCGGTGGCGGGATGAGAGACCGACTGGAAGATGGGTATCAGCGACCGGTTCAGCCCTAATGCGATGAGCGCGATGCCGATAGCGAAGATGAGAAGGATCAATGCCAATAACCGATAGAGTGTCCGTTGGCGCTGGGGGCTGGAGGTGTACGCTTCCACCCGCATGGGAGGAACATGAACCGTTCCTGCTACTTGAGCCTAGCGCTCGCAATGCGGCTTTGCCGATGATCGAACCATTGGGGTGGGGTCAGGTTCGTCGAAGCCGCCCGATAATGAAGGGGGCGGGAAAACGGAAAAACGGGGAAAAAAAAGAAAAAAGGTCGCTGCGCGGGCGGCGGCGCAGCGATATGGAAGGAACGCTCTCCTATTCTCGCCGGCTCAGTTCGCTTTCAACGGCGTGACCCACTGATCGAAGCGCTCGAGGAGCGGTCGGACCGGCGCGGGCGTGACCGTCTTTAGCCACAGATAGGCGGATTCGTACTGGGTCGTAAATGTGCGTTGAAGGTTCTGGCCCATATACGGCTGGATGAACATGTCGACTTGCCTGATATAGGGTTGGACAAAATCGGGCGAATACCGCTCGAGGAGTGACTTCGTGCTGCGATTGAGCATCGATTGGATCGTTTTCGTCTGTTCGACCGCCAGCGAGATATGCTCCATAGCCGCGTTCTCGAGCTCTTTGACGATAAGTTCGGTGCTGTTGCGCAGTTCGTCGAAATCGTCACGGCGAAGGTCAGTGAGGCTCTTGGGCTTGCGTTTCGGCGTATCAGTGGGATCGGATTTCTTTACCATTCGTATCACCAATAGAATTTATCTTCATTTGTATTGTGCTGCACTGTATTTTACTGTAATGTACTCTAATGTGCTGTGCTGTACTGTGCTGTACTGTACTGTATTATACTGTATTATATTATATTTGCCGGTATGAAAAACAGGAGGAGGGAGGGGTTAGGATCTGGGGTTTGGGACCGCCCCGCCACGGGTAGCGGTATGCGGGTAGCGAATAACGGTTAATGGCGGGTGGGGGATGATCGGTGGGTTGGGACCACCCCGCCTCGTTGTTTTTCATTTATCTCCACATGAAACACATAGCCCTTCAGATACTTCATCGATGGGGGTTTTGCGCCATGGCGTGTGGTATATTGGATCTTGTCGTGTCAGTTCTGATCGAGTTGGATCGGATCGCGTTCTTTCATAGGATGCGGTCCTACCTCATCCTACAACGCAAACGCTATATATAGATGTTGCGCCGCACGCCGCCCCGGGCAAAGGATCGCTACCACCGTTCTACGCCATGCTCCTCACCTGCTGCGACGGATCTGTCGACCATGGCACCGAGCGTCGA
>CAZSUE010000847.1:0-2287 GCA_964609045.1 uncultured archaeon
CAACGCTCCTCTTGCGCGCTGTCGCAGATCTAGAGGCGCTGGACAGGCGGCGCGCAGTTCCCAACCTGGCGCAGCAGAGTGTGCGTGCTGACGCAGGTCTAGAGGCGCTGGCCAGAGGCAATGGCCATTACCAGCGCCGAGCACCCAAGCGCTCCATGCCCCCTCCACGCCCGATCGCAACATTCGCTCGAGCGCGATCATCACCGGCGCTTGAAATACACCATCGCCGCAACGGTCGCGAGCTTCGCGATTGTGAGCCCAGGACCGACAAACGGCGCTCGCTCTTCCTCGCCGCCGTCAGCGATCAGCACGCGATCGATCAGCTTCGTGCCGTTGGGCTGGCATCGAGGGAGCCAGTAGTAGATACATTACGATCCGATCTCAGCGACCATCCGTTGGACCTTCGATCTCAACGGAGGGAGTTCGTCAATGACTACCATCCAAACGATCTCGAGATCGACCCCGTGGTATGCGTGTATGAGCTTGTCGCGCATTCCGGCCATATATTTCCACGGAATGTCCGGATAGCGCGTGCGGAGCTTCTGCGGCACCCTCTTGGCTGCTTCACCGATGATCTCCAAGCTTCGTATGACTGCATTGACCGTTTTTCGATCGGCGACGAAGTCACCGTAGTCCATACCATCGGTGAACGCAGATACGTCATCGATCGATTCGGCAATATCGAGGAGATAGTCACGGAAATCCCGTTTCATACCGTAACCACCTCGTTCAAAATATGGTTCCCGATATACGGTTTCAGTGCCTTCTTCGAGACAAGATCGACGGGCGCGCCCAATAGCTCCGATAAATATTCTTCGCACTCGAGAAATTTGAAAAAGCCGATCGGCCGCTCGAACTCGACGAGGAGATCGATGTCGCTCTCTTCGTCCGCTTCGTCTCTCACATAGGAGCCAAAGATACCGATCGTATCGATATGGTATCTGGTCCGCAGTTCTTCTTTATGCGCGGCCAAAATATTCCGGATATGTTTCAGTTGCTTCATCGGTGTCGCTACTCCACACAATCGGTTGATCTAGGGTATACGCTCGCTGGAGTATTATCTTTTTCTTGCACCCTTCGTTTCCATAGAGTATCCCCATCCCCATCATCCATTGCCTACCATAGCCCACCATAGCCCACCATAACCCCCCTGCGACCGCTCCGCGCCCGACCGCATCGCTCGTATGAACCGGTTCTTCCCCGCCGCTCGAAGCACACTGTCGTCGCAACGGTCGCGAACGCGGCGATGGCCAAGAACCCTCACATCCTCAGCGCTCATCCCATCTCGCGTTGGTACCGATCGCAATCCGCGCAGTACCAGTCATCGTACATGGCGAGATACTCCATCACGCCACCGCAAATCAACGAGCCAACACTGTCATCGAATCAACAATCCATTGACGAGCGCGTACAGTAGTTGCCTAATTGGGACTCGCGACCAGGGAGTCTTCGAAATGGTGCTGCGTGATAGGCGGGGGTCAAGAAACGAAATTCTACATGGTCTCATTTCGAGACGATGGTGCTGATTCGGATTGTAGCGCGGTCCTGATCTTCACCTTTTTTAAAAGCTAAAAGCTTGATTCCGATCAGTGCAAAGACACCCGATGGAAGCGTTATTAGGATCACAATTATGATGATCTTATACGATATTTTAGAGGTCTTCTCATCTTTGAGTCCAGCATATACAATGAAAGAATCACCAGTTGAATAGCCGGTCTCTCCAATAATGATCCTCTTATCATACGCGGTCCTATGGCCAAGATCATCACATAGGCTCTCGACGAGATTGACTAAGTCGTCGGTATCGGCACCCCGTATCCATGAACCCGGACAATGGGTGCGGCATCGACCAACTGCCGACCTCCTAATTGGCTGTTTCGACCGTTGTTCGAGAAAGGGGATTGACCTAGCTGTGGCGGGTACAGTGTCAAAGATCTCAGATCTCAAGCTGTCACATTATGTGAAAAGGTGTAGTTTCGAAAAGAATCCGTGAATCCAGGCTGGGTCAACTCCGATCTCGGTGATCGAATGGAAAATGAGTTGGGAAGCTTGGTTTTTCATCATGTATTTTAATTATACATCGACTCTAATGGCCGTTTCTCTGCCGGATCACCACAACCCGTTAAATGGAGTGTTGCAAAAAATGGCACTTGGTCGATACCGCACCGTTGAGGTATTCTATCCTAACCGATCTCACACTGATGAGCCGATGCAGAACAATGGATAGATATGTATGTAGCAGAATCGGTCCCTCCGGGTACGCCATAGTACCTTCGGTACTGTCAGT
>CAZSUE010000848.1:0-2280 GCA_964609045.1 uncultured archaeon
TGCGGGTTGGCCGTCGTATTGGTCGTTGCTCGTCAGTTGCTGCGGCGTACTCCAGCGCCCAGTGGCGTTGTCCCAGCTTGCGATGTAGAGCTCCATGGAGTTGAGCCGCTCGCCGAAGCGGGTGCCCTCGGGCGCGCCGAGCGCGGACCAGACGAGGTGTGCGTTCCCGTCGTTGTCGAAAACGAGGGTGGGATCGAGGTTGGTAAGGCCGTTGACCACGGCTGGCGTGGGCGCACCCCAGCCACCCGCCGCGGTGTCCCATGTGCTGTACATGAGGTCGGTGGCCGACCCGTTGGCGCGGAGGTATGCGAGCATGGTGGTCGCGGGCGCGGACGCGTTCTCGGCGTGCTGCGCATGCGTGCGTGCGACGACGGGGTCGGTAAGCCCCGCTTCGTTGCTGAGCGGCACACCGTCCGGGGTGGCGTCGGGGTCGTAGGCGACCGCTTCCGGCGGTGTGGGAGTGGGTGGATCGCCGTCCCTGGCGCGGCCACGCTCCCCATTCCCGGTGCCACCTCTTCCGAGCGATACGGGCCCGAACGATTCGTCCGGTTCGAACCGCCATTCGAAGCTGGGTTCGATCTCGCCGATCCATTTGAAGCCGTCCTCTTCGGATATCTCGAACCCGCCCTTGGCGTTGACCTTCATCTCGATGAAGGCGCCGAGCCCGGGGATCGAGCCTTCGCCCTTCAGGCCGATCTCGATCTCGAGCGTGATGGAGAGGTAGATCCCGCGGTCGGTATCGTAGCCGACCTCGCCGGTGATCGTGGCCGTGGCCCATGCGGACGCCTCCAGATCGATGAAATTCACGATGGAGACCGAGGCGGTGGCCTCGAGGTTGAAGGTGATCGACGGCCTGAACAGTATTGCGTTGAAAGTCTTGGTGGGGATATTGTATGAGACCTCGAAATCGCCGCGGATCTCGAGGGTGCACTCGATCCCCAGCTCGATGGAGGCGTACCAGCGGTCGTATTCGATCCCGTCGAAGAGCGGGTCGAGCACCTTGCCCACACCGGGAAACTGCGCGTTGAGGTACGCCTTGAGCACATCGTTGAGGTTGATGACCACGCCGATGGAGGCGGCGAAATCGAGGTCGCCGGTGACCAGCGAGTACTCGACGCTCACCTCGCCGTAGGCGGAGATGGTATCGCCGAACTGGATGGTGAGCTTGCCGCTGCCGGAGAGCGATTCGAGGTTGCCGCCGTGGAAGGTGGCGGAGCCCTTGGCCTCGACTGAGACACCGTTATGGCCGCCGAAGATCGGCACCAGTTTCGAGACCTCGCTCTCGATACTGTATTGCCACTCGAACTCGATGGTCCCGTCTTGGACATCCGGCATCTGGCCGAAGGTGTTGACATTGAGGAGCCCGTAATAGAAATGCGTGTTGACCTCTTCGATGAGCGAATCGAGCTCGAGCCCGTCGGGTGTCTTGTGCTCCCATTCGGCGTTGAACCCCGACAGTTCGATGTTATAGGCTTTATTGCTGAACCGCAGCGGCCAGAACTTCATGAGCTTCGCACCGGGGTTGACATCGCCGAAATTGATGGTGCCCGATGTGAGGTGCACCGGGTTGAACGGCGGCACCAGCTCGGGGTCCGAACTTGTCATATTGAGTACTTCCAGCGCACCGCTTTGGATCTTGAAATCGTGCGCGACGCCTTCGCCGATGTTCTCGACGATGATGTAGAGGTTGGTGGGATACGGCGGGTTCTTACCCTCCCATGGGTTGATCTGCCAGCCGGGGAGGTAGTAATCGAGCTTGAGGAGCGGGAGCGGATAAACCTGGATGAGGATCGGGTTCGTCGGTTTCTCATACGACGCGCCGGTGACATTGGTCCCCGACATCATCGCGAAGATGTAATAGTTCGTGATATTCTCCGGTGCGGCATCGATGAGCGGGACGATGGTCCACTTTTTCTTATTGTATTCGATCTCCTCCTTGATGGTGAACATCTCGGTGGCATCGTTCTCGTCCATATCTTGGATCACGAGCTCGACGGTGCTCATCGAGGCGCCCGGCGCCATCTCGTACTCGAGCGATGCGACGAACGCCTGGCGCCCGAGGGTGACGGTCTGGGTGACCCGGAGGTCGACATGGAGGTCGACCCAATCCGGTTCCTTGGGCTCCACCGGCTTGTCGTTGGGGACGAAGATACGTGAGAACCAGTTTGCGAACGACGCTCTTGCACTCCAGCCGAACCCACCGCCGAACCCGGCACTGCCAAATCCGCCGATACCGCCGATACCGCCGCCGCCACCGCCGCCACCGCCGCCGCCACCACC
>CAZSUE010000849.1:0-2274 GCA_964609045.1 uncultured archaeon
AACTCCATGCCGTTCTCTACCCTCAACGATACGGTGCCTTATATGGGTCAGTGGGAGACGGACTATATCCAGTACACCACGGCGGGCGACGAGCGCGAACTGATCCGCGACCCCGAGGCGGGCGACTGGTACATCATGGTCACCGGCTGGAGCGGTGGGAACTACACCATCCGCGTCAGTTATTATAGCGTCGTCGAGCTCGAGAACGGCGTACCCTACGCCGACTCCATCCTCGACGCGCCGAGCATGCACGATTATGTCATCGAGGTCCCGTCCACGGCAACCGCGCTCGAGGTCGAGACCGCCGATACCGACGACAACGCGCTCGATCTCTACGTCAATTATTATGACCTCGCCGACGACGCGTTCGTCGATAAGGCCGCCACCGCCAGCGGCAACGAGTTCGTACGCATCGATGAGACGGATACCACACCGGTGGCGGGCAACAGCGGCTACTGGTTCATCCGCGTCAGCGGCGTCAGCGGCGGCAATTACAATATCACCGCCACCTACATCGAGACCATCGTCGAGCTCACGCCCGATGTCCCCGTGGGCGATTCGGTGCCCGAGACCGGGTTCGACCATTACCGCGTCTCCGTGCCGGACGAATGTCTGCGGCTCACCGTGCGCACAACTGCAAGCGGCGGCGATCCCGTGGACCTCTACATGCGCCACGGCGCGCCGGTTTACGACCCGGACCACGAGGAGGTCTTCTCATCTTGGACCGCCAGCGGCAACGAGACACTCACCTTCGCCATGGAATGGTACGATGCGACCACATACGAGTTCGTCGAGAGCGGGTACTGGTACATCGCGGTCTACGGCTACGAAGGCGGCGATTATTCCATCGTCGCCGAGGTCGAGACCGTGGTGAACCTCACCTCCGGCGTCGCGTACCACGACACCGTCGGTGCCAGCGATGCATTGGACAGCGACGCGCACCTCAAGATCTGGGTGCCGAGCGGTGTGACCGCCGTGGAGATCACCACCACCGCCGGCGGCGGTGATAGACTCGATTGTTACACGCGTTTTTCGCACCTCGCATGGGGCGCCAACGCGTTCGATCATTCCAGTACCACCGGTGACGGCAACGAGTTCATCACCATCGAGAACCAGACCGGCGATCCCCTCCCCGTTGGGTTCGTCTATATCAATATCCACGGCATCGACGGCGGTGCCTACTCGATCGTCGCCGAGCTCATCTTCGGGTACCTCCCCAGCATCGAGGCGGAACTGACGCCATCTGAAGGGAACGCCACCACCACCTTCCATCTCACCATTACCTACACCGACCCCGACGGGACCGAACCACAGTCGCTCGTGGTGAACTTCAGCGCGCAAAGCGGCGATCTCATCACCTTCGACATCCTCGACGACGGGACCGAGGCCGACCCGGACGACAGCGACACCAGCGACGGCAAGATCTACGAGCTCGTTGTCCAGTTATCGCGCGGGCGGTACCGGTTCACCGTGACGGGCGTCGACAGCGATCTCAACCGCGACGAGATCACGCTCCCGAGCGACGACTGGATCGAAGTGGAGAACTGCGCCCCGCAACTCGTCGGGGGCCAGTATACGCCCGCAGGCACCCTCCATTTCGATACCACTATCCTCTTTAGCGTCTGGTACCGCGATGCGGACGAGGATGCCGCCACGGCGGTCACCATCACCATCGACGGGGTCGACCATTTCATGGAGCCGGTGGATGGGCCGCAGGAACCGCTCTCCGGCGTGCTCTACGAGTACGAGACCGCGCTCGAGGTAGGTGAGCATTGGTACCAATTCAAGGGTGACGACGGCATCGACATCACAAGGGGGCCGGTGCACTACGACCTCGTCGTCGCCAATTACGATGCGGAGCTTTCCAATCCGAGCATCACCCCCACGGTGGGCGACGAGGCGACGAACTTCAGCTTCTCCGTTGATTATCGCGATCCCGAGGGGCGCCTCGACGATATCGTCGTCGAGATCGAGAACGCCACCGGTGCGCTGATCACCGAAACGCTCTCGCCATGTAGCGGCAGTACACCCACCGCCCAGCAGCTCGCTAACGGGGTCTGCTACCGCGTGAACATCACCCTTCCCGCAGGCAGCTACCGGTATCGGTTCCTCGCCAACGACACCTACGCCGATCGTGCGACATCGTGGTTCGACGATCTGGCGATCAACCATATCCCCATCCTGAACGACGCGTCGGTCACCCCCACATCGGGGACAGATGAGACGCAGTACAATTTCACCGTCTGGTACCGCGACGCGGACGGCGATGCGCCC
>CAZSUE010000850.1:0-2274 GCA_964609045.1 uncultured archaeon
CCGTTTTCCGTTTTCCTTTCCTCTCTGTCTCTTTTTTTTTCTCGTGCTTTTATATAGTGGCGTCATGTCGCCCATCTCCGGATTCGTAGACTGTATACTCTATACTGTTTCCTGTGGGTAGTTGACGCCGCGGGGGCGTAGTGCTTATCAGTGTCTCATGTCTATCGTTGTAGGGATACGATGTTGCGCGAGCTCGATCACGATCATATGCGCGATCCAATCCCGCCGGAAGCGTATTCGTTGCTCGAGCCCGACCTGCGGCGCTGTCGGCTCTGTGCGTGGGAATGTGATGTGGACCGTCTCGCGGGGGAAGTCGGCGTCTGCGGCCAAACCGTACCGTTAGTGGCGCACTCTACCCTCCATCCCGCCCCCCCTGCGGCCTATGACGCGTTCCTCACCGGCTGTAATTACCGATGCCTCTTTTGCCAGAACTGGTCCATCGCGTATTATCCGCAGCATCCGCTCAGTGTGAGCTATCCGCTCGAGGGATGGGTAGACCCCGAAGATTGGGCCGAACGCGCAGTGGAGGTTTTGCACAGCCCCGCTGCAGCGGCGATTTGCGCAGACCGGCTCTTTTTCACCGGCGGTGAACCGACCTGCTCGCTTCCTTGGGTGGAGGCGGTAGCGGAGGCTGCGCGCAGGAAGGATCCGTCGGTGGCGATCAATTACGATACCAACGGTTTTCTCACTCAGCGGTCCTTGGAACGCGTCTGTGCGTTCGCAAGCTCGATCACGTACGATATCAAGTGCTTTTCGGAACGCACCTTTCGATCGCTCACCGGCGCGCCCGCAGAACCGGTCTTGCGGAATGTCGAATATCTCATCCACCGTGCGCGGGAGCTGATCTATGAATTTCGGATCATGGTGATCCCCGGCGTGCACGATGCGTCGGAGTTGCGCGCGCTCTTTTCATTCCTCTCAAATCTGGATGCCACCGTCCCCGTCTGTCTTCTCGCGTTCCGTCCGCATTTTATCCTCGAGGGCTGGTCCGGCCCCAGCCGCGAATATATGGAACACGCCGTCGCTCTTGCGCGCCAGTGTGATCTTGAAGCTGTTCATTGGTCCGGGCAGCCAGGGTTGGCTGTGATGGACGGTGGTGAGGGTGTGGATCCCGATGACGCGCTTTCGCTGCCACAGCGCTGGGTTGCGGCGGCGCGCTGTGTGCGGGTTACCGGCTCCAGCGGCCGCATTTGTGGTCAATGCTCGCATCGTGACCGGTGCCCGATCACGCAGTACCTTCCGAGGAGGTCGCGCTCAGGGGTGTCCGTCTCCGATCCTGCGGCGTGAAGTGCGTGATAAACAATAACAGGAATGGGAACGAGCGCTCTTGGGCTACTTACCGCCGTCATAAAAAGGTCTGGCGATAGATAGGTCCGGGAAAGAAAGATAGGAGGCGGAAGTGCGTAAAAAGGTGAGCTGCTGCCACCGCCTCCAAAAATGTTCGATGTCGATGGATGTGCGATCATCGACCGCTTTTCTTGGATTGTGCTTTGGCCCGACGTTTTGTACGGGATCTCGGCTTAGCCGTGGATCCTTCGCCGCTGGTCGTTGTCGTGTCCGTATCGCTGTGTGGTGCCCATGGCCAGATACGGAGCACCATGGAGAGGCGAATGATCAACCGCGGGAGCGTGATACGACGCCAGGGGACATATCCACGGATACTGGCCTCCTGCGTACGCTGAGGTGCATCGCTCTCGATCCAGTCGATCTCCTGGTTCGAGGTCTCATAGATGTCGGAAAGGACGAGCAGCTCCTTATCGAACTTTTCAAGTGTTCCTCGGTAGGCCATCCCGTCGTTCATGATGACCGCGACCTCGGTATGGAGGAGCTCTTTGAGCTCCTGGCTGAGTAACATCCGCCTACCTCACATCTCCCATTTCGATAGAATTCTTAATCTTCCATGGAGATGGCTTCAGATGGACATTCGTCCACGCATGCGCCGCATTCAACGCATTCATCTTCATCGACATGCGCAACATCGTTCATGGAGATCGCTTCGGTGGGGCACGCATCGACGCATACTCCACAACCGACACATTCATCTGGATTGACTATTGCTGGCATATATTCGGCCTCCTGGATGCGTCCCCTGGATACTGCCACCCTATATTAAAGCTTTTGACCTGGGGAGGGGAGCGGGGAGCGGTTAGCGGTGTGCGGTTAGCGGTGTGCGGGGAGCGGGGAGCGGTGAGCGGTGTGCGGTGAGCGGTGTGCGGGGAGCGGGGAGCGGTGAGCGGTGTGCGGTGTGCGGTGTGCGGTGTGCGGTGTGCGGTG
>CAZSUE010000851.1:0-2269 GCA_964609045.1 uncultured archaeon
TGATAGGGAATATTCTTATCGTGAGATCGCGACAAAAAGCGAGTGTCTCGCCCGTTATCTCGCCTCGCAAGGCGTCTCCCGCGGCGACCGCGTGGCGATCATGCTTCCGAACTGCCCCGAGTTCGTCGTTGCGTTCTTTGCCATCACCTCCATGGGTGCGGTGGCGGTCCCGGTCCAGATCATGCTGACCGAATCGGAGCTCGGCTACACACTGGACGATTCCGATACGCGGCTGGTCATCTCTTCGCCGTTCTTCCTCCAGTCACTCTCGAGCGTGGCCGAAAGCCTCGACCGGCTGGATCGTATCGTGCTCATCTCCAATGCCGAATCTGTACTCCAGAAAGGCGCACAGAACGATGACAACGGCCTGACCGAGGATGATACTGGAACGGAAAGCGGTGGTGGCGATGCACCATCCGCTGCGGTGATGATCGAGCACTATCATATGAGTGCGAAAGAGGCCGCCCCGCCGCAGACGGGCGATGGCGCTTTTACCGAGCGCGTCGAGCTGGGGCCAGAGGACGCTGCGGTACAGCTCTATTCGATGGGTACCAGTGGCAAGCCCATGGGCGTGGTATTGAGCCATTACAATATCTGCACCAACGCGAACCAGATCCAGCATGCACTGGAGCTGACCGCCGACGATACGATGTACGCCGTCTTGCCGCTCCATCATGTCTTCGGGCTGATGGTCACCCTCCTCGCACCATTAGCCAGCGGCGCGTCGGTGGTGCTGGGGATGGGATTCTCCGCGCGGAAGTTCTGGTCGGTGCTCGCCGATTCAGCCGCCACGCTCGTGGCCGCGGTCCCGACGATCTTTTCCATGCTGCTCAATTTGCCAGCGCTGACGACAGCGGAGCATACGCCGCAGCATCTCCGGCTCGCGGTCTCCGGTGGCGCGCCACTGGATGCGGAAACGAAGTGCGCGTTCGAACGCCAGTTCGATACCCCCATCGTCGAAGGGTACGGTTTGACCGAGGCGACCTGCGCCGTCTCGCTCAACCCGCTGAAGGGTGAGACGCCGGTGGGCTCCATCGGCAAACTGCTGCCCGAGATCGAGATGCGCGTGCTTTGCGACGATGGCTCGGATGCCGCAGCGGGCGAGGTCGGCGAACTGATCATACGCGGTCCAAATGTGATGCAAGGCTACTACAAGCGCCCCTCGGCCACCGCGGAGATCCTCAGCGATGGCTGGCTGCACACCGGCGATCTCGGCTATTACGACGATGAGGGGTACTTCTTCCTCGCCGGTCGCAAGAAGGATATGATCATCCGCGGCGGCGAGAATGTTTTTCCCTGCGAGATCGAAAATGTGCTTCGATCGCACCCGCAGATCGCCGATGCTGCCGTAGTGGGCGTACCCGACGAGCTCTACGGCGAGGAGATCAAAGCCTATATCGTGCTATGCGCGGATATGGGATCGGGATCGGGATCTGAATTAGAGTCGCAGTCGGAATTGGAGTCGGAATTGGATTCGCAGTCGGACACACAAACGGTTCCGGATGCGAAAGCGGGCGAACTGTCCGTGGAGGCGGTGCAGGAATATTGTGACGAGCGGCTCGCAGCGTTCAAAACACCGACCTATATCGATTTCGTCGATTCTTTGCCGCGCGGCGAGAACGGCACGCTCCACAAGGATCAGTTGTGAAAAAACCCCGTCCATCTCGCGGTCGGTCCCGCGATACGATGTTGTACTTAAACGTTGCCCGAAAAAGTGATATAACCCCTCCTCCTCGCCGATCGCCGCTCTCTCCACTTCGACCAATGCGGTCTGGGCGCTGCGGAACGGTGGGATGTGTGAGAAGGGTTGGGTGCGTGGGCATGATGAGAACAATGAGAACAATGATAACGGTGGGAATGGTGGGGAGCGGAGAGACCACTGCCTGCCTCGAAACGCCATCGTTCTGCTGTGCTCGATGGGTCCCGCTTTGCTCCGTACATCAACGCTGCGCGCACAACGCTGCGCGCACCGAAAACTGTAAATATGTCTATACCGGTTCTCTTTAAACGGGCAGGGAACTGCTTTTCATGATGTGATCGTCAACGGCCAGCCGGGCACGCGAGAGCATCATTGTACCAGCCGATGGTACCGATGTGAGGATACGCGATTGTGTGAGACGATCGATGATGATCGCATCCGTGAAACTTCGACAGATCCGAGGTGTATCTGCAGCTCTCGGGCCAGAAATGGTTCAGAAGGCGCTTTGCTGCGACCATACCATACCATACCATACCATACCATACCATACCATACCATACCATACCATAC
>CAZSUE010000852.1:0-2262 GCA_964609045.1 uncultured archaeon
GAGCCGTCACCGCATGAGAGAGTATCGGACGATGAACAGAAATCAAGGAACGCAACGGGCGCCGTTCACCGCGAATCTGTTTTCCTCGACGGTTTGAGCCGGAGATTGGGTTCAGGGGAGGCATCGGCGCCGCCGGTCTCTCTGTACGAGATCGACGCGTCCGCTCACCTCGGCGAGAGCACCCGTCTCTTCTCGAACCGCGCGATCCAGTTCGCTGAGCGGTTCATCGGCCGGCGCGACGCGCTTGCGGCCATCGACGATGCGTTAACGAGCGACATGCGCCCTCGCGTGTTCGTCATCAGCGGCGAGGCGGGTATCGGCAAGCGGAGTCTGGCGCTCCAGCTCATCGGGCGCATGGAACGGCTGCCGCAATATATATTCTGGTATGCACTTCCGGCAGCGTTGCCGTTGCGGCAGTTCCTATTGGAGCTCTATGCGCTGGTGACCGCCCTCCCCTCGATCGAGGGGGACCACGGCCCGCCCCCTCTCTCACCCTCCCCTACCGTGGCTCGGGTGCTGGACGCGCTCCTTTCTGCACTCCGCGCCGATTTGGATACTGGCTCCCTTCTCGTGGTCGATGGGCTCCAACATCTCGACCCCGCCGACGACCCCATGGCGGTTCGCGTGCTCGAAGCGCTGGTCCAGCTCACGGAGGAAAACGAACGGCCCCGGTTGATCTTTCTGACCGAAGCGCCGCGCCGTTCCGCTGGGGCGCTCGATCCAGCATCGGGATCGGGATCGGGATCGGTACATCATCTTCGGCTGGGACCGCTCTCGCGTAGTGATTGTGCAGCTATGGCGCTGACGCTTTTCGACGAGGGTGAGGAACCGGCGGAGGAGCAGCTCGAGCGGTGGTATATCTATTCCGGTGGCAACCCCGGGCGGTTCATTCAGCTGGTCTCTGCGCGGTACGAAGGAGGCGACGGTCCCCTCGCGATGGAAAGCGATGATACCGACGCGCTCTCCGCCGATGAACGTGAGCTCCTTTTCTACTTACGCACCTTGAAAAAGGGGTGACCACGGAGCCGTCTGCTTTGAACCGTCCCTCAGCAGTTTGGGTCAAGGCTCCTATCCAGCCATGGGATGCAATGGTTCTTTCTCGGATATTGAGACTTGGGACTTGGACGACGGCGACGTCTCTTTCACTTCACCACTCAACTCAACTCAGCTGAATAAGCGGGATGATATGGGGTTACTGGGTGGTCGGTGTCGAACTGGTAGAGAACTGCAAGTGAGAAGAAATGGAGGAGGGGCTCGCATCTCACACTCATTGACCTCACACGCGTAAGTAGGCGGACGCGGTATAATGTTAGAACGCGCGCGTGATCATGAATTTATTATTTTTGAATTCGAGCGCGAACGCGGCGGTATTGTGGTCCATGCCTCGCATCTTCACGCACCGTATCCGGCGCTGGTAATCCTCGGCACCGACCCGTTCGAGGTTGAGTTCGAGGATGCCGTCGGCGAGATATTCCTCGGGCCGCACGAGGTTAGGTTCCACTGGCGTCTCGGCGATGACGAATGTTGTCAGTTGCATATCGCGGAGCCACTCGAAGAAATAGAAGAGCTGTTCACGGCGCTTTTGCGGTCCGATCCCGGTGATGATCTCGAGGACGGGAAGCGAATCGATGGCGAGGAGGGCGGGGTGGTATTTGGTGCGCACGAACTGGAGATGGCGTTTGATGACCTCGAGCCAGTGGTGCGAACGGACCTCATCGCCGTCGTCGATATGCTTCCGGAGCTTGCCGATGTCGAGGAGCCGCAGCCGCGTTTCGGGCAGCTTCTTCAGCCCCATCCGCGTCATCTGGAAGAGGAGGCTCTTACAGCTTTGCTCCAGCGTGATGTACATGGCGCTGCAATGTTTCTCGATACTGTTCTGGTGGAGAATAAAATAGGCGAGCGACGATTTCATCGTTCCGGGGCAGCCGGCGATGAGCACGACGTGTTTTGTGGGTATCCCGCCGCCCAGCTCGCGATCGAAGCCGTCGATGTAGGTGCGATAGAGTGTTGTGGGATTCGTCGCTCGTTTTGTCGGCATCGCGCTCGGCTCTCCTCGGTGATGCGGCGGGCGCATGCACCGTGGTGAGATGGAAGAACTTCTATAAAAAGGACCGCTGCCCACTCTATAGCTTCATTCTTTTGTTGCAAATTTGTCCCGTATATACACGCTACGCCATACCATCAACACTGACGAGCAGATGATGACCCGACGTGCGTAAGAAGGAACGGGAGTTAGCGTCGCTCTCAGCCTCTTTTTCTATC
>CAZSUE010000853.1:0-2258 GCA_964609045.1 uncultured archaeon
CGTATTGCCCTCCTTATCGGGTATCTCCGGATCGGCGCCGTTGACGACGAGATATTTCACAAGCTCGATCTGGTCGTTGCGCGGGACGCGTACCGCTTTGTGTAACGCGGTCTCACCGTCGTAGTCCTGTGCATTGATATCGTTCTCTCTGAAGATGAACAGATCGATCATATCGAGGTCCCAATTATATTTATAACAAGCGCGGTGGAGCGGGGTCATGCGACAGTCGTCGAGTATATCCACCTTCGCTCCGCCCTCCACGATGAGATAATCCACGAGTTCGACATCGCCTACGAGGACGGCGTGGTGCAGCGCGGTGAGGCCCCAAAGGCTCCGCGTATTCACTTCGATTCCGCGCTCGACGAGATACTGCACCATCGCTTTCTCGTTCATCCGCACTGCGCTGACGAGAACGGTCCGGCGGACGCGTACCCCCCGCTCCTCTATAAAATAGCGCAGCATGTCGAAATTACCGCCATAGACCGCGGCGTCGAGCAGTTCGTATCGCCCGTACCATTCCTTCACGGGGTAGGCTTTGCGACGGCGCACGCCGATCTCTTCGAGGAGATATTTGACGATGGCGAGATGGCCCGCCTCGACGGCGGCGATGAAGGGCGTGACCCAGCGCGTTTGGTACCGCTCCTTCTCACGCTCCGTCACATCGTGGATATTGATGATGCGCCGTCCGCCCTCGAAACCGGTGATCTGCCGATCAGTGAGGGTTTTGAGCCTCGTATCCGGGTTCACCCCCGCGCTCGCCAGCCGCTTCATACGCACTAGATCGCCATCTTGCGCCGCGCAAATCATCTCCATCTTCGCCGGGCGATAGCTCCCAAGCGATAAAGCGGCATGACCCAGTTCTTCAATGGCCGCGTCATCGGCTCGCCTGATGAGCGTCAGCAGCTCGTCCTTTGTGATCGGTGTCATCTATGACCCTCGCCATCGGATAGCGACAGGTATTGAAATGCGCGCTTTAAAACTCTTGCTCATCAGGCTCATTCCATTCAAAGAATCGAGTATATATGTTTTCGCCAAAAAGGCTATTGAGTAGGTGCTCTGCCTGGAATGAGCCCATCACCCAGCCAGTGGGTGATGAGGATTAGTGGTAACTTTGATTATGTTACTGGCGATGGTTATGTTGGTAATGGTAATGTGGATGATGTTGATAATGGATGCCAGGGGCGCGCTGAACCGTCGGCCGATCGTGGAGCGCGGTTGGATCACGGTGCTCTACTCGCGCTTCCCGATCGTGCGTGCCGGAATGCCCGCCACAATGCTATAGGGCGCAACATCGTCGTAGACCACCGAACATGCACCGACGATGGCGCCGTCGCCGATGGTCACGCCGGGCATCACATGGGTACGCATCCCGAGCCAGACATCATTGCCGATCTGTACGGATGCATGCGCGCGCGGCTGGTCGGTGATCAACGGCGTGCGATGAGCGAACGAGTAATAGGTGGCACGGACGATGGCCGCGGGTGCGATAAGTGCGTCCTCACCGATCACGATATCCGCGTCGGCGTTTGGCGGCGCGATGAGGTAGACATAGGGGAAGACCAGCGCGTGCGCGCCGATACTGATCGACCCCTCCAACACCACATGCTCCATGATCTTGCACGCGTGGCCGAAGCGGAGCTCACTGTCTGCGTCTGCACGGTATTGGGTATAGCGGCCGATGATCTGCGGGGTGCGCCCGTGATACGGTAACCAATAGCGTCTCAGGAGCGCGCCGAATGCGGTCGGCGCGCTCCTGAGGAGCCTATTGTAGATATCGAGCCGAAAAGGGGCGGGAAGTTGCTGGAGGAGGCGACGGAAAATACCCATGCCCCGATATGGCCACCTGGGTTTGATAAGCGCTCCGGTTCCGCCTCTGCTTTTTCACGCGCGCTTCGCTCCCTGCTCATCTTTATTAATATTTGGCCATCTATCGATCTATCTATCGATCTATCGATCTATCGATCTATGGCTGACCGAGAGCGGAGGCGCAACGGATCTCCTATATAGTATTCATCCAGAAAATTGAAGTACCAGGGTAAAAAGCACCCATTATGCAATGGCTCGTCGGTCGGCCTCATCTATCTATTTGACCAGATAGTTATCCGAAGCTGATCATTGGCGAAAGATAGATCGGGAGCTCATCATCTTCCTCGCCCTCTTCGCCGCCTTCATCTTCAGCCGTGTGCTCTTCGCCGCTCTCGGGCTGTTCGCGCTCCCATGGCCAGACCCTGAGGATCCCCTGCACCCGGAGGAGAGCT
>CAZSUE010000854.1:0-2251 GCA_964609045.1 uncultured archaeon
TGCGTATCTATGTATGACTGTGCGTATCTATGTATGACTGTGCGTATCTATGTATGACTGTGCGTATCTATGTATGACTGTGCGTATCTATGTATGACTGTGCGTATCTATGTATATAGGTAGGTAAGTCTGTGCGGGTCTGGTGATCTGGTCTGGTGATGGCATGTCGATGGCATGGTACGGTCGACCGGCTCCACTTTGAGGTTATTCTCCCTTCACATATCGACCATACCATCAGATCAGATCAGATCAGATCGTATCGGATCGTATCGGTCCCATCGATCCAACGACCTCCCCCCCCCAATCTTCTTATCCTCGCGCTGCTATTCGGAGGGCGGTGAACCGAATGGTGGCCCGTGAAACCGAGAAAGACGCTCTCTCTCCCACGGTCGGTCGTTATTATCGCCCGGCGACCGTCGCGGAATGCTGCATGGCGTTGCAGCAGCCCGGTGCGAAAGCGCTGGCGGGGGGAACTGATATCATGCCGTTGATCCACGATCGCTGTCTCAGCGTCGAAACGCTCGTCGATATCGCGCAGCTCCCGGAACTGCGCGTGATCAAGCACCATGAGTCACATACCACGATCGGCGCCGCTGTGCGTGTGGCCACGGTGGAAGCGGAAGAAGTGATCGCTGCGAAGCTACGCTGTCTGACGGAGGCGGCGGGGTGGCTCGGCGCGCCCTCGACGCGGCAGCGCGCCACGGTGGGCGGCAATCTCTGTAACGCGTCGCCCGCCTGCGATCTTGCGCCGCCGCTCCTCGCACTCGGCGCCATCCTGGACATCGTCTCCGAGGACTGCGCACGCCGGGTGCCGCTCGAGAAGTTCTTCACCGGTGTGAACCAGACCATCCTCGAACCGGGCGAGATCGTCCGCAGCGTCGATATCGCCCATCCGCCCGTCGGCGCGGGGAGCGCCTTTATCAAGCTCGGCCGCCGCAACGCGCTCACCCTGGCGGTGGTCAATACGGCGGTCTATCTCGAGCAGCGTGATGGAACGATCCTCGATGCGCGTATCGCCATCGGCGCCGTGGCGCCGACGCCGTTGCGTGCCACCGAGGCGGAATCGCTCCTCATCGGCACCGCGCCCGACGAGGAGGGAGATGCGCTCTTTGCCGACATTGCACGCTCTGCGGCCGCCGCGGTGCGCCCGATCTCCGATGCCCGCGCGTCGAAGCGGTACCGTCAGGCCATGACCGAGACGCTCGTCGAACGCGCACTGGCAACGGCCTGGCAGCGCGCACGCCATGAGCCATCCGCCTCAGCGGCCGATGAGGCGGAGTATATGCGGGTGGTGAGCGAATGAGCAAGGAGAACGAAGGAACGAAGAACGATACAAAAAGTGATGCTGACATTGAGATGGCTACCGATACGGGTACCGATACGGAGCGTGCTCGGGTCAGTGTCACCGACCCTATCGAAGCGCCCTGCGCCACGGTGGAGGTCTCGATGCTCGTCAACGGTCGTTTACGGGAGCTCTACATCCCGGCGCGCGAGCGTCTCCTCGATACGCTCCGTCAGCGGCTCGGGCTCATCAGTGTCAAGGAAGGGTGCGGCACCGGCGAGTGCGGCGCCTGTATCGTGCTCCTCGACGGCGCACCGATCAACTCCTGCATCACCTTCACCGCACAGTTGGAGGGCGCGGAGATCACGACGCTCGAGGGGCTCACCCCGGGCGACGGTCCAATGCAGGAGAGCGCGAAGGAGGCGCCGTCGCGGCATCTGCATCTTCACCCATTGCAAGAGGCGTTCATCGACGCCGGCGCGGTGCAGTGCGGATTCTGTACACCGGGGATGATCCTTACCGCCAAAGCACTCCTGGACCGCTATCCGTCGCGCGTACCGGACGAATCGACGATCCGCGCCGCCCTCGCCGGGAACCTCTGCCGCTGTACCGGCTATCGCAAGATCGTGGACGCGGTGCAGCTCGCTGCAGAACGCATCCTCGATCTCGCGCAGGATGCGGCAAGCGAAACGGAAAGGGAAACGGAGATGGAGACGGAGACGGAGACGGAGACGGAGGTGGATGAATGAGCGATCGAGAGCCGCAAAAGCCGCAAGATGAATGCCAGGGGCCGGCGTACCAGGTCATCAACCGCACGCATCGGCGCGTGGACGCGCTGGAGAAGGTGCTCGGCACGGCGCAATATACGCCCGATATCCATATGGACGGCATGTTGCACGCGACGGTGGTGCGCCCGCCCTTGCCGCATGCGAGCATCACCGCGGTCCACACCGCGCGCGCGGAGATGCT
>CAZSUE010000855.1:0-2250 GCA_964609045.1 uncultured archaeon
ATGCTGACGCCGCGACCACCAAGATCTACACCCCAACCCTCGACCCCTCCCCCCAACGAAACATTCATGTTCCGCAGCTGGTATATGCGGCCGAGATCATGGTGGAGACGGGCGTTGCAGTGAACCACCGCGTCGAGTATTACGAGACCGACCGACTCGGGATCGTGCATTATTCGAACTACTACCGCTGGTTCGATATGGCGCGCCACGAGCTGTTCCGACGGCTCGGGTGCGATCATTCGGCGATGGAAGAGCGACAGAGCTATTTGGTCATGGCCAAGGCGCAGTGCGAATATCTCTACCCCGCGCGATCCGAGGATATCGTTACCGTCCGCGCGAAAATCGAGCGGCTCGGTGATCGTTCGGTGGAGACCGTCTACACGATCGTCGATGCCGAGAGCGAACGCGCCATCGCCAACGGTGCGACCACACAGATATTGGTGGGCGACGAGGGCCACAGCATCGCGATCCCCGACGATATCCGCGCCCTCCTTCTCGGGAGTCCAGTCCAGGAAGAGAGCGACTGATCGCGAGAGCCCGGATGTGGCCGATAAGCTCAATTGTCTATGACGCGAGGCAATAGTGATAGTGATAGTGATAGTGGCAGTGATAGTGACAGTGATAGTGATAGTGATAGTGATAGTGATAGTGATAGTGATAGTGATAGTGATAGTATGGAGACGAACGCAGTGATCATCGAACACGGGACCGTCATACCGGTCCGACCGCGCGGGCAGATCATCGACGACGGCGCCGTCCTCGTCGAAGACGGCGCGATCGTTGCAATCGGGCCGACCAACGAGCTCAAGAGAGACCGGGCGGGGCACGACCGGATCGATGCGAATGGCGGTATCGTCCTCCCTGGGCTCGTCAACGCGCATACGCATCTCCCGGAGACGCTGATCCGTGGCATCTGCGACGACGCGCCGCTCCATGAATGGCTCACCGATCATATCTGGATCTACGAGGGGCACATGAGGGGCGATGACGCGTCCGCGGGCGCGCAACTGGGGTGCCTCGAGCTGATCAAGAGCGGGGTGACGGCCCTCATCGATCAGTTCTATTATGTGCGCGAGGTGCACGAGGCCGTCGCAGCGTCGGGCCAGCGCGCGCTCCTTTGCCCCTCGATCTTCGATAACTGCCCCGAGGGCGGCTCCATCGAGGAGACCTACGATCTCGCGTTGAAGCACGCCCGACAGCTGAAAAACGCGCACCCGAGAATCCAGATGGGCATCGGCCCGCACGCGCCCTACACCGTGCCGCCCGAGATGCTCCAGCGGCTCGCCGAAGTCGCGCGTAAAGAAGCGCTCCCTATCCATGTTCACGTGAGCGAGACGAAGCGCGAGGTCGACGACGCGAACGCGGACTGGGGCTGCTCGCCGGTGGCGCATCTCGAAACGCTTGGCATCCTCGACCTCGATACGCTCGCCGCGCACTGCGTCTGGGTCGATGACCGCGATATCGCGCTCCTCGCAACACACGATACCCCCGTGCTCCATAACCCCACGAGCAACCTCAAGATCGGGGCGGGGGTCGCACCGGTCGCCGCCATGCTGGAAGCAGGCGTCAACGTCGCCGTCGCCACCGACGGGTGCGCGTCGAACAATAACCTCTCGATCATCGAGGAGATGAAGCTCGCGGCGCTCCTCCAGAAAGGTACGCTTCGCCAACCCACCGCCGTCACCATCTGGGAGGCCATCGAGATGGGCACGATCAACGGTGCACGCGCCATGGGGCTGGAAGAGAGCATCGGCACGCTGGAGCCGCAAAAGCGCGCGGATTGTATTATCATCGACACTGGCTCGCCGCACCTTCATCCCACACACAACGCGCTCTCGAATGTCATCTACGCCGCCAACGCGGGCGATATCGATACGGTGATCGTCGATGGCGAGGTCCTCATGCGCAACCGCGAAGTGACCGCGCTGGACGAGCAAGAAGTGATCGCGGCGGCGGCGCGCGCCAACGATCGGATCCTCGATGTACTGCGTGAAGAATAATGGTGCGATGGGACCATACCCGCTCTGGACAATTGGGACGGGCGGACGGTGTTTTTCGTATTACGCTATTAGAGAGTCCCTCATCCTCGGCAGCGGCACCCCCTGCCGCACCTATCAGCCTGGTACATGATCGGTCCCTCATGTAACAGCTCGATACCTCGGCACCTATTTCTTGCCAGCGTAGCCCTGGCCGCGCCTATCAGCCTGTTACATACATCCCACTTTATGTAACAGCCGGATACCCCTGCGC
>CAZSUE010000856.1:0-2240 GCA_964609045.1 uncultured archaeon
CTCCCTCTCGGTGTTAAAATGGCCAGCACTGTTGGGAATGGGCGCGGTCCGATGAGGGACTCCAGCACACAAGCGGCCGGGCCGGGTGCGAGCATTCGCAGCGTTTTCTCGACACCGAGTGGGGAACGAGAGCACTGCCGTCCTTCGGATCATCATCGCAATCCCCCCCTCCAGCGCGAACCGATCGCCAATTCCCATACGATTCCCCCTTCCCCGTTCTTCACACTTCACACTTCACCCTTCACTCTTCACTTCCCTACCCAAAATCTTAATCAATGATCCTAACCATTCAACGGTTCGAGTGCGTATGTCGACCCAGATCACCCCCACCGATTCCTACACCCGCCATTTGACCGCACCCGCGACGCGCGCCGCGCCGGAGCACATCACCCGTATCTTCGCGAACTACCACATCACCGGCTTGATCGGGAGCGGCGGCTTTGCCAATGTCTACGCCGCACGCGCGCCCGACGGCACGCAGCTCGCGATCAAAGTGCCGAAGTTCAAGCTCGAAAAAACGCTGGACGCCAAGACTTTGAAGGGGTTCACCCGCGAGGCGCGTATCTGGAAGAAGCTCGATCACGCGCATATCGTATCGGTCATCGAGACCTCCCAGAAGCCGATGCCGCACATCGCCATGGAACTCATGGATGGTGGCTCGCTCGACGACCTGATGACGAAAAAGAGGACGCTCGCCGTCGGCGAAGCGGTCCATATCATGCTCCAGGTGCTCGACGGGCTCTCCTATGCACACCGCATGGGCACGGTACATCGCGACCTGAAGCCGGAGAATATCCTATTGGACAGCGACGGCGTCGCCAAGATCTCCGATTGGGGCATCGGGAAGTACATGGCGGCAGAAAGCCTGACCGAGACCATCGATATGAAGGGCACGCTCGCGTACGCCGCACCCGAACAGTTCTCACCAAAGAAGTACGGGAAGGTCGACTGGCAGACCGATATCTTCCAACTCGGCGTGCTCTTCTATGAGATGCTCACCGGCCGCAAGCCGTTTGCCGGCGGCGATATGGCCGAGGTGATGGGCAATGTGCTACAAAGCGAGCCCGCACCGCCAAGCCGGTTCAATTCTGCGGTCCCGTCCGCGCTCGACGAGGTCGTCATGACGGCGCTGGCAAAAGCGAAGCGTGAGCGGTGGGACAGCGGCGCGGTGATGCACCACGAGCTGCGACTGGTCGTCGAGGGCGCAGCCGGCGCGCGGCGAAGTGGGCGCCCGGTGAGAGCGAAGGGGAAGCGCGGCGAGAGCGAGCGCGTCCTCGCCAAATTAAACGAGCATTTCCAGCGGCTCGAGAAACTGAATGTCGACACCTCCGGCCTCAAGCGCGAGATGAAACCGATCAATAAGTTTGCGCGGCTCCGGTGGTACGACGATGTGGTCGAACGCGGGAATATCCTATCGAGCGAACTGAAGGCACGCTACGAGGAAGAAGTGGAGAAACGCGACGCTGCGCGTAAAGCGCTCCAGTCGGAAGTAAAAGAGCTATTCAAAGCATGCTTCGCACGCGACCTCGACATCGACGCGCTCTACGACCTCAACGACGAGGCGATGGAGGCGTACGAGCGCGGCGACTACGAACGCTCGGAC
Source organism: uncultured archaeon (assembly GCA_964609045.1). Classification (GTDB taxonomy): domain Archaea; phylum Thermoplasmatota; class Penumbrarchaeia; order CAZSUE01; family CAZSUE01; genus CAZSUE01. The sequence continues at coordinate 1,604 of CAZSUE010000856.1, forward strand.
GCGCTCTTTCGCGATCTGAAGCGGAAGCTCCAAAATGAGATACAAAACGCGAAGCGGCGGGATGCGTGCCGCAAGAAATTCAATACGCTGGCGCAGCAAACGTACGGTGTATCTCCGCCTGCGGGTTTGGAACGATCGATCGAGCACGATGTCGCGAAGGCGGAAAGAAGTATTGACAAATGGCGTCGAGCGATCGAGGACGCAAAGCGAGCGGAAGAGGAACGGCGCCGGAGAGAGGAGCAAGAACGGAGACGAGCGGAAGAGGAACGCCAGCGTCGTGCGGAAGAGGAACGGAAACGCCGCGAGCACCAAGCGCGTGTGGAATCGCTGAAGCGCGAGGTCGAAAAGCTGGACGCGCAGCGGCGAGAGTATGGGATTGCGTCGAAAGATATTGATAAAGGACTCCGTTCTGCCGCTCGATCATTGGAGCGTGGCGAGCTCCAGCATGCTGAGGAGCGCTATACCGCGATGGAGAGCGAACTGAAGGATGCGATCGGGAGGTACGAAGCGAAGCGGGACCAGGAGCGAAAGCGACGATTGCAGAAGCAGCGAAAGAAGCGTATCGTGACCGGGAGCGTCATCGTCATCGCCATTCTGCTCGTCAGTAGTATCGGTGGGTATCTCTGGTATACGCTCG
>CAZSUE010000857.1:0-2235 GCA_964609045.1 uncultured archaeon
CCGTGAGGCACGCAGAGGGGGAACGCGGAGTACTGGACTAACTGCTGCGCAGCTACTCCGTACCGGCGAGGTACTGGATCAATCATCGATCGCTCCGTATGGATGCGATGGCCAGCATCAGCCTGAAGAAGGGAACGCCAGTGCAGACCTACGGACCCGTGCCGAGCTTCTCGATCGTCTGCGAAAAGAGCAGTTCCAGGTACGATCCGCGATAGGTGGGGCAGAGCCGCTCCAGCGCGGGGAGCGCGCGGTCGTCGCCGATGAGATTGAGCGCGGTCACGAGCGTTTGCACCTCGCTCTTCTCGACCGCCGGCCGTTCGAGCAGCGCAACGAGCGCTGGCACGGCGCGTTCGGCGGCCGACCCGAACCGCCCCAGCGCGCTCGCCGCCGCCGTTCGCAGGGAGCGATCCTCGCTATCGAGGAGCGCGATGAGTGTGTCCAGATCTGCAGGATCTGCCAGATACCCGAGGGTATGCACCATCGCGACCCTGACATCCGTCTCCGCGTTGTCGAGATGGGCGCGGAAGACGCCCGCACCACTCGTGAGGATCTCGTGCCAGTAGGCGGTGGACGCAATACCCGCGAACCAGTCCGCCGCGGTCCGCCGAGCCGTGGGATCGGCGCCCGTATCCGACAGGAGCGCGGAGAGCGGCTCGAACGCACGCTCGACATACTCATTGCTCAGTGCACCGGACACCGCCTGCCGGACCCGCTCGCATGGGTGCCCCAGTGCGTCGATGAGGCGCGGGAGCGCAACGGGGTCGGTCATCCCCATCACCGTGTTCGACAATGCGTCGGTGTAGCGCCAATCTGCGTCCTCATCCGCGGCTGCCTCCTCGATCGCGACGATGAGCGGCTCGAGCGCCGTAGCGCCCAGCGCGATCAGCTCCTCCATCCGCTCATCCAATGCATCGCCGGCATTGCGCAACCCCTCGATCTTCATATCGATACTCTCCGGATCCATCGTTTCCACCTCGCTCGTCCATTCCATGATCGATCGGAGCCCGATCGAACGGTGCGACACGAAGCTCCCGGTATAAATAGGATCGGGCGGGGCGGAAGACGGGGTGGCTTCTGCTGCTGGAACCGTCTCGTTCCGATCAACGAGAATGTTCAGAATATCGGCGCGATCCATCGATCGCCGTCCAGCAACCCAGACGAAGAAACTCGAGGCGGGGCAAGAGATAATTCTCGAACGGGTGGAGAAGCTGGATATACTTGTCACGATGAGCGAGATCATGCTCACCACTCATGATCGCGAATAAGGAACCAAGGCGGCCGATCAGTCGTTCGACCTCGACGGCGGGGCCCCGACGACGCTCTCGGTCGATTGGACCGCCGCCCACCCTGGCGAGCACGCCCTCACCGTCAGCATTGCGAAGCTCCGCCATCTCCCGCACCGCGACGACGACGCGCTCGACCACGCCTGCGACGCGCTCGAGATCGCGAACCGCTGCTCGCATATCCTCCAGCAGGCCGAGATCCACCTCTTCCTCGGCGCGTTCTTCCGCGGTCTGGCTGCGGATGATGCGCCGGTGGCGATCGATTACGATCGGCTCCGCCAACGCTATCCGAATATCGACCTGCGGGCGGAGTCGACAGATGAGGAGTTGCTGCGTCTGGCCGTTCATCATGGCGAGACCGCAAAGCTTCGGACGCATCAGATGATCGATGTGGAGACGGGGGAGTATATTACGAAGCCAGAAGATACAAAATGGAAGTACAAGCCGTGCTATGATCGTGCGGTGGAGCTGCTGGCCAGGCTTTGATTTCAAACGACTTGAAGGAAAATGATGGCCCGATAGTGTCCCGATACAGTCTGCATCGGAACCGCACGGCAAGCGATCCGGACGGCATTGATGAGGCACCGTTTCGATGCATCCAGTCGTATGTCCACTGCATTCAGTGCGTTCGTCGGTCGCAGATAGTAGCGGAATCTGCAATCGTTATCCGCAGGATACGCGAGCATCTGCAACAAGCAGCCGCAACCTACTTAAGGAGCGGTGGGTATATCGATCATAATGATCGCTGAACTATTAGCGAGATACAATCCGTGGTGGGAGCGCAGGTTTGAACCGCCGGGCATGAAGCGCGATCGCTACCTCTCTCGTATCGATCGTGCACTTGAGAACCGACGCTGTGTCTTCATTTACGGTCTCCGTCGGGTCGGGAAAACGACGATCATGAAACAATTGATCGCCGCCAAGATTGCTGGGGGAGCGGACACGGAAGGCG
>CAZSUE010000858.1:0-1751 GCA_964609045.1 uncultured archaeon
CGCTTGCTCATTATCCGACGCGCTTGAACTTCTTTTCCAGCTCACGCAGCGGCATGACGATCATCGTCGGCCGACCGTGCGGGCAGGTGAATGGGTGCTGGGTATGATAGAGCTGTTCGAACAGCTTCTCCATCGCGTGCGTATCGAGCGTATCGTTCGCTTTGATCGCGCTCTTGCACGCCATGATCTTGAGCACCGCATCTGCCATGGAGTGCTCGTCCTCCAGCTCGTCCGCGCCGGTCTCGAACAGCTCGTCGAGGATCTCCTCGATCACACGCACATCTTCGAGTCTCCCGAGCACCACCGGGATGGAACGGACGATATAGGTCTGCTGCCCGAAATGCTCGATCTCGAACCCGAACCGCTCGAGCACATCCAGGTGCGCGTTGAGTATCGCTGCGTCACGCGGGGTGAACTCCACGGTCAGCGGCGAAATGAGCGTCTGCTTCACCTTCCCGCGCTCCGTCGCCTCATAATGGTGCTTGTACTGCTCGTAATTGACGCGTTCGTGCGCTGCGTGCTGGTCGATGATGAAGAGCCGCTCCCCCTGCGGGTCCTGAGCGATGATGTAGGTCCTACTGAACTGGAAGGTGGGTGTCAGCGGCGGGAGGAGATCGGTCTTTGGTAGTCTCTTCGCCACCTGCAGCGATCTACCGAGCCGTCGCAATGTCAGCGACCGCGCCATCAATCGTTCCGAGGTAAAGCCTTCCTCCACCCTCCGCACGGTGCGTCCGGCCGGGCTCCAATCTCCGCCGGTCGCGCGCCGCCCGGCATCGCTCTCGCCGTCCATTCCCTCCGCGCCGTTGGCGGTGTCGGCTGCCGGGAACAGTTGCGTCAGCTCGAACCCTACCGGCACGCTGCGAGCGCCGCCCGCGCCCTCGTCCACGCCCGTGCGTCGCTCTCCGATGGAGGTCACGGGGCGTGGGTGCGCCTCCGCGCCGCTTCCCGACGGCGTGGGCATAGGTGTAGGTGTAGGTGTAGGTGTAGGTGTAGGTGTAGGTGTGGGTGTGGGGCCCGCAGCGTCCGGCGCGGCGGCCCCACCGCCCTCTCCGCCCTCATCGGCCTCGATGCCGGCCGTACCCCCGGCCCGGTCGGAGACCGTGGTGATATCGGCGGTGGTGAACTCCTTCGACTTCATCTTGGGAAAGAGCTGCTTGGCTTCGAGCGCGGCCCGTACCCCATCACGGACGAACTCCACCACACGCAGCTCCTGCGCGAAGCGCACCTCGCGCTTCGTCGGGTGGATATTGACATCGATGAACCGTTGGTCCACCTCGAGGTTCAGCACGGTCACGGGGTAGGAATGGCGCGGAAGGAGCGTGGCATAGCCGTCCTGGATCGCCTTGTTCAGCACCCTGCTCTTGACATAGCGCCTATTGACGAAGACCGACATATCGTGGGTGGTGCGCCGCGCCGCGGTGGGCTTCCCTATATAGCCGCTGATGGCCAGCGCGCTGACATCGCCCTCGCCCGTCGGGCGGTCCTCCTCATCCACCCGCACCATTTTGCGCGCAAGATCGCGGCCGTAGATATTGGCGATATTCTCGAGCTCGTTCTCGGTCCCTGTGGCGTCGAAGATGGTGCGCCGGCCGTGCTTGAGCCTAAAATGGATCGCAGGATTGATCAACGCGTATTTCGAGACCACATCGCTGATATGTGCCAGCTCGGTCGCCGCCGGTTTCAGATACTTCTTCCGCACCGGCACATTATAGAAGAGCTCCTCCACCTCGATGATCGTACCCGGCGTGGCA
>CAZSUE010000858.1:1761-2232 GCA_964609045.1 uncultured archaeon
CGTGGCAGCGGTCTCCTCGATGGAGCGGACCTCGCCGCCGTCGATCTGTACCTCGATGGCGGGGCGTGCACCGTCGCGGCGCGCCTCCTCCTCCTCCTCCTCCAGCCGTTCCTTGCTCACGATGCGCACCTTCGCAATGGCCGCGATACTGGGCAGCGCCTCGCCGCGGAACCCGAGCGTCTCCAGCGTCTCGAGGTCGCTGATCGTGGTCAGCTTGCTCGTCGTATGTTTCTGGAGCGCCAGCAGCACATCGTTCTTGCTCATCCCACAGCCGTTGTCCGCCACGCGGATCGATCGCCTACCACCGTCGCGCACATCGATGAGCACCTCGTTCGCGCCCGCGTCGAGCGCGTTCTCGACCAGTTCCTTGACGATGGACGCGGGGCGCTCGATCACCTCGCCCGCGGCGATCTTGTTGATGGTGACCTCGTCGAGGAGGCGCACGCGTTCTACCATGCAGCGGGTAACGCT
>CAZSUE010000859.1:0-2231 GCA_964609045.1 uncultured archaeon
GCCCGCCGCGCCCGCGCTCATGGAGGCATTGGAGGATGACGCCGCAGCTGTGCGCGAACGGTCGGCCAAAGCGCTCGGCGCAATGAATATGACCGACGCCGCGCCCGTACTGATATCGTTATTGGAGGACCCCGACGCCGATGTCCGCCAGCGAGCCACCAGGGCGCTTGCGGATATCGGCTCGAAAGGTGCGGTTCCCGCGCTGATCACCCGCTATCATGCCGATGAGGATGCGGATGTCCGCAAAGGAGTGGTGACCGCGCTGCGGGATATTGGGTCTGAAGATGGCATGGAGATACTGGTTGCTGCGGCCAATGACGATAGCGCGGCCGTTCGCGCTCAAGCCGCCGTTGCGCTGGGGAACATAGGTTCCGACGACGGTGTGGACGCGTTGGTCCGGTTGCTTGGCGATCCTGATCCGAACATACGTTTACAGGCGGTGATGGCACTTTCGGATATCGGTTCCGATGCGGCGATAGAGGGGTTGGTCGTGGCACGTGACGACGAAGATGAGAGGGTAGGGATGATCGCAAAGAGCGCGCTCTCCGACCGTGGCTACGACGAGATATGAACGGTCGCAGATCATCTCGAGAGGGGACGAGGACCAGAGAAGAGGGAGATAAGGAAAGCATTTATTGTCATTGACCGCATTCACTCTCCCCCGGTGCGAGCGGAAATGAGGTGCGGTCCACTGGCCCCTTCGCGCAATCTACGCGGCTTTGAAGCGACGGCCGGGCGTAAGAGACACACTTTACGGAGACGATCATTGGAGTGATCACGATGCTTATTAGAAACGGAACGGTACTGACATTTGGATCTGAGCCGAAACTGATCGAGAACGGCGCGGTCGCCGTCGAGGGCGACACCATCGTCGCGGTGGGGACCACCGAGGAACTGGAGGCGGAATACGGCGAAACTGCGGGCGATCTCATCGACGCCAGTGGCAAGCTCATCATGCCCGGGCTCATCTGCGCGCACGGCCATTTTTACGGCGCGTTCTCACGCGGGATGCCGCTGAACTGCGACGCGCCGTCGTCGTTCACGGAGATCCTCGAGCGGCTCTGGTGGCGGCTCGATCGCGCTCTCACCCTGGAGGATTGCACCTACAGCGCACTCCTCACGCTCCCGGGCGCGATCCGTGCGGGGACGACGACGATCATCGACCATCACGCCAGTCCGAACGCGATCGAAGGGTCGCTGGATGCGGTGGCGGAGGCGACGAAGCGTGCGGGGTTGCGGCTTTCGACCTGCTACGAGGTCACCGACCGGAACGGCGCCGAGGGCGCGCAGGCGGGTATCGACGAGAACATCCGCTTCCTCAAGCGCTGCGCGGCGGAACGGGACCCGCTGGTGACGGCGAGCTTCGGGCTCCATGCATCGTGCACCTGCTCGGACGAGACGCTGGAGAAGTGCGTGGCGGCGGCGGACGCGCTCGATTTCGACGCCGGGTTCCATATCCATGTAGCGGAGGGCGAAGCGGATGTCGAGGACAGCCTGGAACGGAGCAACAAGCGCGTCGTGCACCGGCTCGGCGATCTCGGCATCCTCGGTCCGCACTCGCTGGCGATCCATTGCGTGCATGTGGACGAATCGGAGATCGACCGGCTCCATTCCACCGGCACCAATGTGATCCACAACCCCGAATCGAACATGAACAACGCGGTGGGTGTGGCCGATGTGCTCGCCATGCTCGAAAAGGGTATCCCCGTGGGGCTGGGCACCGATGGGTTCACTCTCGATATGTGGCGCGAGATGAAGGTGGCGTACATCCTGCACAAGCTCGCAAAGGAGGACCCGCGCGTGTTTGGCGCAGAACCGCTGCAGATGTGCTACCAGCATAACGCTCATATCGCGTCGGTGTTCTGGGACAAGCCGCTGGGCGAGCTCACGCCCGGCGCGTACGCGGACATCATTATTGTGAACTATCGCGCGCCCACGCCGCTCGACCTCGGCAACTTCCCATGGCACGCGCAGTTCGGGCTCAGCGCGGTGGATGTCGACACCACCATCGTCGGCGGGAAGGTGCTGATGCAAGAAGGCGAGCTGACCACCCTCGACGAGGCGGCGATCATGGCCCATGCGCGCGAACTGGCGCCGGAGATCTGGAGCCGGCTGCCCAAGCCGTAAGAACCCTACGGCCCCCCCTCACCTTCGGGGTTGAGTTGCCACACGCTCGGCACGCTCGCGGGGCACGGGATGGGTGCATATAGACGACGATCTCACGGGGGAAG
>CAZSUE010000860.1:0-2230 GCA_964609045.1 uncultured archaeon
GCGGCGCGCACGAAAGCTATGCGCATCATTATACGGAGCCGTTCCTCGCAACGCTCGCGAAGCTCGGCATCGAGCCGCGGACGGTCTATACCCACGAACTCTATGGCTCGGGCGCCTATGCCGCTTCGATCGAACGGATCATGGCCGAGGTCGATACCGCCCGTGAGCGCCTCGAGACGATCTCCGGGCGGCAACTCCCGAAGCAATGGTACCCCTACAACCCGCGCTGCGAAGCATGCGGACGGTTCACCGCCACCGTGGTGCGGGAGGCCGCGTATCCGTTCATCGACTACCGCTGCCAATGCAACCACGAGGGTCGCGCAGATGTGCGGAGAGCGGATGGAAAGCTCCCCTGGCGGCTCGACTGGCCCGCGCGCTGGAACTTTCTCGGGGTGACCTGCGAGCCGTTCGGGAAGGACCACGCCGCCTCCGGCGGGTCGTACGATACGGGCACGGCGATCATGCGCGATATCTTCGACGCCGAGCCGCCGTTTTCCGTGGTCTACGAATGGATCCAGCTCAAGATCGGTGGGAAGGCGACGCCGATGTCGTCGAGCACCGGCGTCGTGGTCAGTTGCCGCGAGATGCTCAAAATGGTGCCGCCGGAGGTGGTGCGGTTCCTCTTTACACGGGTCAACCCCGAGCGGCATGTCGATTTCGATACCGGTTTCGGGCTCCTCAATCTCATCGACCAGTACGATCGGATGGAAGAACGGTATCACCTCGCGTTGGACAGTACCGGAGACGCCGCCGCCGAACCGCCGCTGCATGCAGACGAGCGGCGGACCATCGAGCTCTCGCAAGTCGAGGGCGAGCCGGAGGAGACGGTGACGGTCCCCCACCGGCATCTCGTCGTGCTCGCGCAGCTCGTCGATTCGTTCGACGAGGTCCTCGCCAAGCTCGAGCATACCGACCACGTCGAACGCGACCGGCTCAGTGAGCGAGATGAAGAAAAGCTGCAAGAACGGCTCGAGAATGTGCGGTACTGGCTCGATCGATTCGCACCGGATGCGGTCAAGTTCGCCGTGCAACAGGAGCTGCCAGCGCGTGCGGCGGAGGTGGTCTCCGACGAGGACGCCGCGGCGCTTTTCGCGCTCGCCGAGAAATATGAAACGATCGAGTGGGACGCGGAATCGATCCATAGCGCCATCTACGATGTCTCCGAAGAACAGGACCACTCCGGTCGTCGCATATTCAAAGCGATCTATCGCGCATTCCTCGATGAGTCGCGCGGACCGCGCGTGGGGCACTTCCTCGGCTCGCTGGAGCGCGAGTTCGTCGTAAAGCGGTTATACGAGGCCGTAGATCGTGCGCAATCCCATAACGCGTAGAGGAAAGCAGTGGCCTCTGCAGCAACAATGCCCAGCTGAATGAAGGGCGCTGGTCGTTGCTTCTTTGATCAACACCGATTTTCGCGGCCCGTTTGTGTTCCACAATTGAGCCCAACTCGACGGGGGAAATTGCACGCTTCAATCAATATTCTCCCAATTCTACGCATGTGGGTTGCCACCGATTGTGGAACATCAACTACCCCCTCCTGAGATGGCAAAATTGCAAACGATTGTAGAAAGCTAGCTTTAGAGCTGTGAAACCCCCCCTCCTATGGGAGATCAATCGCCCCGACATGTTTTAACCCAAAAGTACTTATACTATAGGTTCCATAATCAGTGGCATATGAAGGCCGGCCCCAAACAATACTTCTTGGAGCCACAAACACCCCGGCAGAGACAGTATGAGGCGTTACGCGCCTATTATCTGGAGGACCTAACGCAGAAAGAAGCTGCGGAACGGTTTGGATACTCAGTCTCCACCTTCCAAACACTTGCTTCGAGATTTCAGAATGGGAAGATCGAATTCTTTCCCATTCAAAAACCGGGGCCAAAGAAAAGACAGACGACCCCAGCTGTCCAGAACCGGATTATCACGCTACGGAAGCAGAACTACTCCGCCTATGATATCGAAGAGAAACTCAAGCAAGAGAACGCATGGGTCAGCGTGCAAACGATCATGCGGGTTCTCAAAGAAGAAGGGTTTGCACGATTGCCGAGGAGGTCGAAGAAGGAGCGCAATCTCACCACAAAGGGAACGATTCTACCGCCAAAAGCCAAGCAATTGGATTTCAGCCAACTCACAAGCCATAGCTTCGAATGCCAAGTGGGCGGCATCTATTACTTCATCCCCTATATATTGAAAACGAACCTCTACGAGTTGGTTCGTCGGTCGTCGTTAC
>CAZSUE010000861.1:0-2225 GCA_964609045.1 uncultured archaeon
GTGCGGGGAGCGGTGTGCGGGGAGCGGGGAGCGGTTAGCGGTGTGCGGTTAGCGGGGAGCGGTTTGCGGGGTGCGGTTGGCGCGAACCGCTCCCGCTCCCCTGGCCCAAACGCTTTTTTATATTGAGGGGCATCGGCCGACCCTGGAGGTCGATCATGCACCCGATCATCGGCATCGATCTAGGCACGACAAATTCCGCAGTCGCGATATTCGAAGGTACCAAACCTGTGCTGATCCCGAATCGTGAAGGGGGCCAGATCACTCCCTCGGTGGTCGCGCGCACGAAAGAGGGCGACTGGCTGGTGGGTGAGACGGCCAAGCGCCAGGCGATCGCGAATCCCGCTAATACGGTCACCTCGATCAAGCGCAAGATGGGGACGAACCATCGCGTGACGCTGGAAGGGGTGACTTTCACGCCGGAGGAGATCAGCGCGATGATCCTGCAGCGGCTCAAGCGCGATGCGGAGCACTACCTCGAAGAGGAAGTGGAGGACGCGGTGATCACGGTGCCTGCGTACTTTGAGGACGCTCAACGACAGGCGACGAAGAACGCAGGGGTCGTCGCGGGGCTGAAGGTGCGGCGGATCATCAACGAACCGACCGCAGCAGCACTGGCGTACGGTATCGAGCGCGATATGGATCAATGCGTGCTCGTGTACGACCTCGGTGGCGGTACTTTCGATGTGTCGATCCTCGAGATCAGCGAGGGCGTGTTCCAAGTACTGGCCACGAAGGGCGATAACACGCTCGGCGGCGACGATTTCGACGCGCTCCTCGTGGAGCATCTCGTCGACGAGTTCGGCCATGCGGAGGATATCGACCTCTCCACCGACCCCGCCACCGTGCAATTATTGAAGACGAACGCGGAAAAGGCGAAGAAAACGCTTTCTGAAGAGCGCGGTGTCACCGTGGCGATCCCGTTCATTGCGCAGAAGAACAAGCAACCGGTGCATCTCCATGTCACGGTCACACGCGCCCAGTTCGAGTCGATGATCGAACCACTGGTCGCTCGCACCCTCACATTGACGCAGGGTGCGCTCGACGATGCGGGTCTGGAGAGAGACGATCTCGATCAGCTCCTCCTCGTGGGCGGGTCGACCTATATCCCCATGGTCCGGCGGAAGCTCGAGGAGCTGCTCGGACTCGCGCCGTCCAGTTCCATCGATCCGGATCGCGTGGTGGCGCTCGGCGCATCGATCCAGGGGTCGATCCTCGCCGGGATGACCTCGGATGTGGTGCTCGTCGATGTCACCCCGCTCTCGCTCGGCGTGGAAACGACCGGCGGGATCATGACCACGATCATCGAGCGTAATACATCGATCCCGTCCACGGTCAAGCGCGTGTTCTCCACCAGTGAGGATGACCAGACCAGTGTGGATGTGCATGTGCTGCAGGGCGAGCGGCCGCTGGCCAAGGATAATGTCAGCCTCGGCACCTTCACTTTGAAGGATATCCTTCGTGCACCGCGCGGTTTCCCCGAGATCGAGGTCACCTTCGATATCGACGCCGACGGGATACTCGAGGTCGAGGCCATCGATCTCGGGACCGGCGCACGCCAGCAGATCACACTCTCGGGGACCACACGGCTGACGAAGGATGAGATCAACCGCATGGTCGCCGATGCGGCGACCTACGCTTGCGTCGACGAGAACAGGCTCCAGTTCGCGGCGGTGTTGAACTTCGCGGAGACGCTCCTCTACTACGGGGATCGCATTCTCAAATACGGTACGAAGATGTTCACCGACGAGCAGTTCGGAGCGCTCCAAGCCGCCATGGAACCGGTGGAGACCGATGTGGAGGTGATGGCGGCGGTGAACGATCATACGGAGTACGATCTCGATCGTATCAAAGGCCATCTCGAGGCGCTGAACAAGCTGATCAGCGAGCTCTCACTGGGCACTTTTGGCGAGGAGGAGCTCGAGAACCTTCTCGCCATCGATTAGCGAGAGGTGCGGCGCCCAGTGCCCAATTCCTAACCTCCGCTTGCGGAAAACAACGGGGTATCGCGTATAGCGCCTTCAACCCCCCTTTGCGCCATTCCTCGCTCCGCTCAGTGTCAGCATCCGCGACAAGTGTGTCCCACATCCCCCCTCGTTCCCTCGTTCCCTCGTTCCCTCCCTTCCTCGCTTCGCTCAGAGTCACCGTCCGCGACAAGTGTGTCCCCCATCCCCCCTCGTTCCCCCGTCGCGCCATTCCTCGCTTCGCTCGGAGTCAGCGTCCGGCGA
>CAZSUE010000862.1:0-2223 GCA_964609045.1 uncultured archaeon
GGTGTGCGGGGAGCGGTTAGCGGTGTGCGGTGAGCGGTGTGCGGGGAGCGGTGAGCGGTGTGCGGTGTGCGGGGAGCGGGGAGCGGGGTGCGGTGTGCGGGGAGCGGTGTGCGGGGAGCGGGGAGCGGTGTGCGGGGAGCGGGGAGCGGTGTGCGGGAAGAAGCCACTGGGGGTTAGGGTTTAGGGTTTTGGGCCGCCCCGCCCGCCAATGAGTTGGGGGAAGGAACTTAGGGTTAGGAAATGGGGTCTGTGTCCGCTGCCCCCGCCAATTGGTTGGGAAGCCGATGCAGGTCGCCCCCTCTCATGCAAGAGCGGAATGGTGGATATAGCCGCATTTACCGAATTTTGCGAGTCTACTGTTAGTCCTGTCTGGGACATCGTTCGTCCTCCTCTTCCGAACTTGGCCTTTAGGCCATGGGCCCCAAATTCTAAATAGTAGCGGTTCGGTGCTCTCTAATGGCATATCTGGGAAGGATATGAGTGATCACTGAGTAGAGGCATGACCATGGCAATGCGAATTTGGAGCACCGATTTTAAGCACGAAGGGATGATCCCCAAGAAATTCACATGCGACGATATCGACATCAACCCCCATCTTGCATGGGACGGCGTTCCCGATGGTGCGAAGAGCTTGGCGCTGATCGTTGACGACCCCGATGCACCGGCGGGAACATGGGTGCACTGGCTCGTATGCAATATCCCGACATCGACAACGGAGATCGCGCAGGACAGCGTCCCGGCCGGCGCAAAGCAGGTGGAGAACGATTTCGGCAAGGTAGAATGGGGCGGCCCCTGTCCGCCGGGCGGCGTGCATCGCTATTTCTTCAAGCTCTATGCACTGGATACGAAGAAGCTCCGCGCTCGGGGCAAACGCGCGTTCTATAAAGGCGTCGAGAAACACAAGATCGCCGAAGCGGCGCTCATGGGCAAATATTCTCGAAGTTAATCCACAAGGCTCCGCAGCCACTCCCCACTTCCCCCCCTTACTCCTGACGCCGGTACCATTATAGAGAGTGGGTGCAGGCTCGGCTTCCCTTCAAACGCCCCATGGCTCGATGATAGGACGCCCTTTAGCTCCCGCCGCGCTCGATCTGCGTGCGCACGCTGGCGTAGCCGAGGTCGAGGTCGCCGACACGGTAGATGCTGAGCGTGACGCTCCCGTCGCTGGCGGTGACATCGAAATCCGCGTCTTCGATATTCATCGAGGGCAGGGTCCGGTTGTAGAACTGTGCCCAGGCCGTAGGGAACTGCGTATCGATCGTCATCTGGAGGGTCACGAGCGTGGGCCAACGGAAGGTCTGCTGCTGATAGGTCACGATCTGCGTCCGTAGTCCGAGCGTGCCGGAGCTGGTCTGGAGCTGCGAGTCGCTGGTGACCGAGACCATGGTGAAGGCACAGGAGACCACACCGTTCTCCTTATAGAGCGAGAACTGCGGTCCCATGCGCACGAAATTCTCCTCCCGCTGCGCGACGATCACCGCGCCGTTCTCGTAGATATAGCGCTGGTCCACGTAGTATTGATGATCGGCGGTAAACTCGATGGATCCCGACGAGGTGGCGAGCGTGCCGGAGCCGTTACTGAGGATGAACTGGTTCTGCAGCTCGTTGATACGCAGGTCGCCGCCCGAATCGGTGGCGAACACGGCCACACCTTTCAACCCCATCATGAACGGATGGTACATCGTCATGCTGCGGTTTTGTTCGAGCCGCGCATGGAGGATCTGCCGGTCCAACGAACTCTTGAACTCCGCGATCTGGTTCTCGAGCCGGTGCGCGTGCTCCGCCTCCTTGTCCTCTTGCCATCTGGGGATATAATCGTTGATCACCATGGAGAGGATGATGGCGAAGATCGAGATGGCGAGGAGGGTGCCGACGACACCCGCCTGCGCGTCGGTGGCATTGGAGAGACCTCGGGCTCTTCGCTGCTCGCTCCGTCGATGCATTTGCTTATTCGTCCCGATGGACTGTGGCGGTTCGTTCCCCTTCTGTCTCCTGCATCGATTCATACAATCCACTCTCGTCATCTTTTTGATCGTTATAAAGCTATGTGCATTTCCGATTCTAATGTGCTGCGCCGTTGGGTCGCTTAGAGCGAAGCACCGTATACGAAGACATCGTCGATAAAGAACCCTTGGAACGCGTTCGGGTCTTCGGAATGTTGCGACCCGAACCATGGGTTGTCGTCCGCTGCGGTGATCAACCGAAACCGTATCTGGATCGTTT
>CAZSUE010000863.1:0-2221 GCA_964609045.1 uncultured archaeon
GAGACGATCGGTGAAGGTGATTTTGAACCGATGAAGGTCGAACTCGAACTCGAATTCAAGTTCGAGTATCAGTTCGCAATCGTCGATCGTGACCGGCAATACCTATTGATCGTGTCCAGAGCTCTAGAGAAAAGCAGAAAGTGCAAGAATGCGACGCTTCACACCGCCTCCCACCGCCTCCCACCGCCTTTGACTGCGTCATCAAAATAGCATCATCCCATTATGCACCGGTACCGATGGATCCACGAACTTGGAGGTAAGGGCAAGCCAGATGCGGTAATAAATACTTATGGGTCGGTCCCGCGCCTCTTCCCGAAAGGCGTCCTCTTTCGTTTCATCCCCCAAACGATGAGCGCGGGTTTGGTTTTGATTTGATTTGATTTGATCGATGGCGACCCGGCGAATTAGATTAGTTAGATCAGATGACCTCCCCGCTCCCCGCGGCGGATGCGCCCCCTCCCCTCGTCGTGCTGGTCGGGGCGCGTTCGAGCGCGACCGGAGGGGGTGGTGAGAGCGGATCCGTACCAGCGGGTGAGCGCCCGTTCTTCGGGAGGACGATCTTCATGCCCGAATATGAGCCCACCATGCAATTATTGTCATAGAGCATATTGAGGATGTGGTCGGTCATGACCTCATCCGCCGTGCCCACCTTGAGGACTTGCCCCTCGCGGAGGATGACCACGGAATCACAGAACCACGAGACATGGTTCGGGTCGTGCGTACAGACGATGACCGTTTTTCCGTCTCGAGCGAACGATCGAAGGAGGGTCCAGACCCGCATCTGGTTCTTGAAATCGAGCGCCGCCGTCGGCTCGTCGAGGAGCATCACCCGCGTATCTTGCGCCACGGCGCGTGCGAGGAGGACCAATTGTCGCTGCCCGCCGCTCAGTTCGGTATAATGCCGCGCGGCGAGCTCCTCGATCCCGATGGCTCGCAAAGCACGCTCGGCGAACGCGACATCCTTTCTCCGCGGGCCGAAGATACCGCCCATGTGCGGGGTGCGGCCCATGAGCGTCACCTCGCGCACCGTGAACGGGAACGGCGGCGTATGGTCCTGCGGGACATAGGAGACGAGCTTCGCCAGCGCCTTATTCCCGATCCCTTTCAGATCGCTACCGTCGATCTCGATCTTTCCCCGCCGATAGGGCAGGAATTTCGCGAGGCAGCGGAGCAGTGTCGTCTTCCCCGATCCGTTCGGACCGAAGAGTGCACATAATGTGCCCTCGCCGATCTGTAACGAGACCGAATCCAGAGCGAGATGTCCGTCGTAATCGAATCGAAGGTCCTCTATCTCGATCATGTTCGCATTCACCCAAAGTAGAGCTTACGGTTCGTTCGGATCAGGTAGATGAGGTATGGCGCGCCGATCAGCGATGTGAGGATGGATATCGGGATCTCGCCCATGATCAGGGTACGGGCGAGCGTGTCGCAAAAGACGAGGAATATTCCGCCGATGAGCGCGGCGGCGGGGATGAGGTAGCGGTGATCGGGACCGAGCGTGAGCCGCGCCATGTGCGGGATCATGAGCCCGACCCATGCCACGATACCCACGGTGGCCACGGAAATGGAGGTGATGAAGGTCGCAATGAGGATCATGACGATCTTCGTCCTACCCACGGGAATGCCGAGCGACCGCGCCTCGTCGTCGCCCATGGTCAAAACATTGAGCCGCCAGCCCATGGCCCAGAGTGCGAGCACCGAGAGGATGATGAGCGGGAAGAGGAGCGCTACATCGGACCAATCGGCGGTGTAGAACCCGCCCATGAGCCAGAAGGTGATCTCGCGCAGCTCGCGGCTCCCCGCAGTGGTCTTGAGATAGGAGAGGATGGCGGTGAAGAGTGCGCTGACGATGATGCCCGAGAGGATCAGATTCACGAGCGGCGTCTCTTTCTTCACCGTGGCGAGGAAGTATGCCATGGTGATCGCGAGCATCCCGAAAAGGAAGGCACTGCCCTGGAGTGAAAGGATGCTCCATCCAAGAACGATGGAGAGCGCCGCGCCACATGCGGCGCCCGAGGAGACGCCCAATATATACGGCTCCACCAGGGGGTTGCGGAAGAGGCCCTGGAAGACCGCACCTGCCACCGCCAGCGCCATGCCCACGGCGACGGCGAGTAGGACCCGCGGGAGACGGATCTCCCAGACGATGATATCGTTGGTCAGTGACGGTGCGCCAAGAAGCCCCAGATGGTGTGCGACGACGCCGAAGACATGTGCGACC
>CAZSUE010000864.1:0-2215 GCA_964609045.1 uncultured archaeon
TCAGCGACGCCTCCGTCACACCCACATCGGGCACGGACGAGACGCAGTACAATTTCACCGTCTGGTACCGCGACGCGGACGGCGATGCGCCCGCTTATGTGCGCGTGGTCATTGACGGCGTCGCGTACGATATGACCGAGGCGCCGCTGGTGCGTACGAGAGGCGCGACCACAGCGCGCGCGGCCGACTATCGCGTTCCGGTGCGGTTCCTCTACAGCACGGTGTTGGGCGCAGGCGAGCATAGCTACGAATTCGTCGCCTACGACGGTGTCAGCGAGCGCCGGGT
The DNA here is from genome assembly GCA_964609045.1 of uncultured archaeon. Lineage (GTDB taxonomy): Archaea > Thermoplasmatota > Penumbrarchaeia > CAZSUE01 > CAZSUE01 > CAZSUE01. Next base: position 287 of record CAZSUE010000864.1, read on the forward strand.
CGGGCCGTTCTCGGACCTATCCGTCCGCCCCGCGAATCACGCCCCGACACTGGCCAACGGGAGCGTATCGCCGCATGAGGCCACCGAGGGGAGCGCGTTCACCTTCACCGTGGATTATATCGACCCGGACGACGACGCGCCGGGCAATATCACGCTCATCATCAACAGCGAGACCTACGACCTCGAACCGGTAGCGGAAACGGGCGTAAACGACGGCAACTATAGCAACGGCGAGCGCTATAGCGTCACCATCACGCTCAGCGAACTGGGGCTCCATCCGTTCCGGTTCCGCACCGACGACGGGCGTTTGATTGCGCAAACATCTCTTTTCGACGGACCCAACGTCACTGTACTGGATCGTGACGCGCCCACCGTCGTCGAACGCCAGCCCGCGCCAGATGCGGAGAATGTCTCCACCGGCATCTCTGTAACGGTCGTACTCAATGAGCCGGTTTCCACACCCGATTCACAGATCACGCTCATCAGCGAGGACGGCGCGGCGGTGGCCGGTGACGCAGTTTTCTATGCGGGCAACCAGACCTATATCTTCAGCCCCGAAACCGCGTTGGCGGAGGATTCACAGTATACGGTGACGCTCAATATCACCGACCGGTACGGGAACCGCGCGCGCTTGAGCTGGAACTTCACTACCGGCGGGACGCCGCGCGTCCTCTCCAGCACACCCGCCGAGGGCGCGACGGTGGGGCAGGAGGGAACGATCACGCTCCGGTACGACCGTGCGCTTATTGAGGATACGATCGACGCGACGCTCGTCGCACCGGAGAGCGGTGGCCTCACCCCGCTCTCCGTTTCGTACACCGCCGCAACGCGCACCGTGGTCCTCACGCCGGAGAGCACCCTGGCACGCGAGACGAGCTACCGTCTCACCGTTATGGTGCGTGACGCATCGGGACGGTTCGGCGGGAGGTTCCAGCTCAATTTCTCTATCGCCGCCGAGCTCGCCATCGAGGAGCGTATCCCCGCCCGCGACGCCGAGGATGTCGATATCGAGAGCACGATCCAGATCACCTTCAATAACCGCATCGATCCCGAGAGCGTCGACGCCGAACTCACCGCGGACGGCGAGGACGAGACGGTTGCACTGACCGCGGCGTTCGACCCGCAGTCGCGCACACTCACACTCACGCCGGACGAGCCGCTCGAGAAAGGGAGGGAGTATATATTGACATTGACGGTAAGCGATATCTACGGCGACACGCTCTGGGACGAGTCCTGGTCGTTTACCACCGCAGGCAAAAGCGCTACGGTGGGCGGCGAGCAGGGGAGCTGGTTCGCCACCACCGGCTGGTGGCTCATCCTCATTATCATCATCATCGTCGTGGTCGTCGTCTTCCTCCTCCTCTTCCTTCTTGGTCGAAAGAAGCCGGAATGCTACGGCGAATACGACCCGCAGAGCGACCGGTGCGCGCTCTGCGATTATTCCGACGAGTGTCGGGAAGAGACCGCGCGCCGCGGTATGCTCGGGCCCTCTGTCGAAGAAGAGGGAGAAGCGTTCGAAGAGGAGGGGATGATGCCGGAAGAGGGCGAGGAGGAGCTGCTCAGCGTTCTGGAAGAGGGTGAAGCACCGCTCGCGGAAGAAGAAGAGGAAGAAGTAGAAGTAGAGGGAGAGGGAAAGGAGCTGGTCATGCTCGAGAGCGAGGAGCTGGAGGCGGTGGAAGAGCCCGCGCTCGACCTCGACGAAGAGGAGCTGCCGCCGCCACCAACGCCCGAGCCCACCCCCACACCAACACCAGCACCTGCGCCCACGCCCGAACCGAGCCCGCCACCGGCTCCCGCACCGACACCCACGCCCGTTCCCGAGGAACCGGAACCGCCCGCGCCTTCAATCGCACCCGCACCGACGCCAGCGCCTATGCCGGAGGTAGATGACGCGTTCGACCTCAGCGAGTTCGAGGAGGATGAACCGTC
>CAZSUE010000865.1:0-2211 GCA_964609045.1 uncultured archaeon
AACCGCTAACCGCTTACCGCTCCCCGCACCCCGCTAACCGCTCCCCGCACCCCGCTAACCGCTCCAGAAGCTATTTAACCCAGGTGCAATTACTCGTACCGCCGTAGCACCACTGGCATCGCCTCGAAACTAGTTTGGGGGACGCGCTATGACAGAAACGACATCGAATCCTTTGGGGAAAGTATTCGGCCAGTTCTCGCGCAATTTCTGGGTCGTCAATACGATGGAGTTGTTCGAACGTGGTGCCTACTACGGCATGATGTCCGTTCTCGGCGTCCACGTCGTCAAGAACCTATTGATCTCCGAGGCGGTCTGGGGGAGTATCTACGGGTTTATGATCGCGCTCCTCTATCTTATCCCCCTCGTTTCCGGCGCGCTCGCTGAGAAATACGGGTACCGCTCCATCCTCATCGTCTGTTTCCTCCTCATGATCACTGGCTATATCTCGCTCGGGTTCGCAGACGGATTGCCGCTCCTCCTCGTCGGTATCATCGTCATGGGGGTCGGTGCGGGCGCATTCAAACCGATGATATCCGCATCCATCGCGCACATTACCGCTGACGAGAAGCGCAACCTCGCCTATTCGATCTATTACTGGATGATCAATCTCGGGGCGTTCACCTTCCCCCTCGTTATCGGGCTCTTTATCACCGATTTCGCGCTTTATCGCTTCATTTTCTTTATCTCGGTCACCTTCGCCGTCGTCAATCTCATGATCGTGCTTTTCGGGTACGAGAACCCAGTGGAGCCGAAGCCGGAAGTGAGCGTGAAGAACGCCATCGCAAAGATCGGACCCGCCTTCAAGGACAAGAAGTTCATGATCCTCGTCGGGATCTATTCCGGGTTCTGGTTCATGTTCGCATTCAATCACACTTTCCTTCCACTCTTCATGGTCGATTTCGGGAAGATGCCCGTATGGTTCTCGGTACCGCTGCTCGCCACCTTCAACCCAGGGACCATAATCACCCTCGGACCGTTCCTCGGCAAGCTCGTGGAGAAGTACGATTCGCTCAAGATCATGATCGCCGGGATGCTCATCTTCATCGCCGGCCTCCTCGTCGTCGCGTTCAGCTTTCACCCAATCCTCTTCGTCGCCGGCATCGTTATCTTCTCCATCGGAGAGTTCATTGTCCACCCGAACTTTATCTCATATGTCTCCAAGATCGCGCCGAAAGATAAGGTCGCGATCTATATGGCATGTATCTTCATCGCTACCGGCGCGGGCAACATCGCCGGCGGACCAGTCCAGGGGCTCTGGTACACGGCCTATGCCAAGAACGCCGAAATGCCGAAACTATTCATCGCGCTCATCGCCCTCGTCGGCGCCGTCACCATCCTCGGGTTCCTTCTCTATAACAGCTGGATATTCAAAATGCATGTGGCCAAGGGCAAGAAAAAAGCGGAGGAGGGCGGTCTCCTCACCAAACCCATCACAACGCTGGTCCCCATCGGCATCGCCATAGCGGTGGTTGCAGCCGGTTTCGTCGGCGCGAAGGAGCCGTACCTCGGTGTTGGCGAGGACGAGGATACAAAAGCGCTGGGGACGGTATCATGGACGACCTCCGCCGTGACACTCACCGAGACCACCGGTGCGAATGACGAGACGAACACCTTCGAACTCGCCGTCGAGAACCTGACCAAGGTGACGGTGACGCTCACATGGACCGATGACGAGCTCATCTCTAACCCACGCAATACAGATATTCTCGAGCTGAGCCTTTCCGGCGAGAACGCAGCCAATTTCACCTTCGAACCCGATGCCACCGTCTCCGGCGACGACGGCCAGTTGACCATTACCGCCAGCCGCACGCAGACATTGCCCGAGGGCGAGATGCCCTATGCGAACTTCACCCGCCACGGCTGGGACGATGGTGCAGGGAACTGGACCGTCGCGATCACCGTGACGCCGTACCCCATCCGCGACAACGGGAACGATTGGTCGCTCACGGTGAGCTATGAGTATGCCACGGGGACCTTCAACCCGAATAAGTGATACGAAACGCCGATCCTCACGCGCGCATCCTTCGCCCCACTTCACCCCTTCACCCCTTCACCCCCTCCTCCCCGCGCTGCGTCCTCGCTCCTCTAACTCGAACAGACCCAAGAGCGCGAGCGTTCCGATATGCCACTGCAGCGCCACGCTAAGCCAAGCCAACCGGCCAGAGAGCAAAGTATAAATAACGAGAACCGCTTGTTTTTATCCGCTCTTTT
>CAZSUE010000866.1:0-2201 GCA_964609045.1 uncultured archaeon
GAGGAGGTGATGGAACCCCTTCTCCTTGCGCAGCCGCCCTAACGCGAGGAATGTGGCACGATCGGCGCGCTGCACACCGCTCTTGACATCGCTCGCCGACCCCAACATGGTGAGGCGCGATTTGAGGCGCGGGATGCCGTTGGGAACAACGCGCGTATTGTTCCACCCCGCACGGGTGAGTGCGGCGGCGGCGAACGCCGACGGCGCGATGAAACGCTTCACCCTCTGGAGCATGGAGCGATGCCGCTGGCGTTTATACTTTTCGAAAAGATACTGCGGGAGCGTGATACACCGGTCATGCCAGCATCGGGGCGAAAAAAGGTGCCCGCAGCTCGTTCCTGTCCCTCTGTTCATCAGCGTGGTGATCGGGCAAACGAGCTGATAATCGTGGACCGTGACGAGGACCGGCGCTTCCGCGCGCTCGAGCCAGGCGGGAGAGAGGGTCCGAAAGAAATTGTGTGCGTGGATGATGTCGGGAGCGAACTGTGCTTCGAGGGTCTGGACGGCGCGCTGAGCGCGGCGGTTGGCTACTGCGTTGCGCGGTGAGTAGTGGGTACGGATATGATAGACCGGTCCGGGGAAGGTATGCTCGCGCGATGGTGCATTACCAACGACGAGCGCCACGCAATGCCCACGGCGAACGAGAGCGGTGGCGGTGAGCGTGATCATCCGCTCGGCGCCGCCATGCGGGGGCGCGTAATCGTTCACGAAGAGGATACGCAAGTTCTCACTGCGGGAAGTAGCGACCCACGGGATATTAAATATTGAGTCGCGAGAGACGAGCGCTCCACGCGCATACCTCACCCCCTCCTTTGCAGCATCCGTGGTTCTCCTCGCCACAGCGGCGATACTTTCCTCCTCTACCGGCGGTAGATACGATAAGCATTTAATACTGGATCGCAGATTAGAATGGTACCATGAGACGTGGCCATGCCGGTTTCGTATATCGTCAGGTGCGTCGTCTATCGTGTATCGTGCGTCGCGCGGTATGACACCGGGGCGAGCGCATTCGACGGGGGTCGGTGGGGCTGTGAGCGCCGGGCGCCAGTGCAGCAGCTCTTCGTTCCTTTTTGTATTACGACCGCTGATCTCCGCTGAGGGGCGCATCGGACCGTCGGGTCCAATTGTGCGCGCAAGTGGGTTGGCACGGCCGACGCGATCGCCGATCTGGTAAGGAACACCGATAGTATGTCACCGGAAGCTGAGACTGCTCGAGAGGGCGAGAACCTTTCGCGAGAGGGTTTTGAGGCGTTCAAGAACGGTGAGTACGATACCGCGATGGACCGTTTCGAAAAACAGCTCGAAGTCGACCCCAATGCCGGTGAGGCATGGTACGGCAAGGGGTTGGTGCTCGACCGCTGGGGGATGTTCCAAGAGGCGATCGACTGCTACGAAAAGGCGACACGGTTCAAACCCGAGATGCGCGAACCCTGGTTGATGAAAGCGCAGGCGTTCTGCGATGTGGGTCGCGAACGTGAGGCGGTCCGATGCTACGATCGCGTGCTGAGGATCGATGATACGGATATAGATGCCTGGTTGCTCAAGGGCGAGACGCTCTATGCCATCGGGCGACTCTCTCAAGCACTCCGTGCGTTCGAGAAGGTGACCGCGCTGGAGCCGGACAATGTGGAAGGGCTCAGGAAATGCGCCGCGGTGCTCGAGGACCTCGGTCGGCATGAAGCGGCACTGGAGTGCCTCGATCGTGCCAGTGAGATGGTACCGGAGGCAATGACCGATACCGAGAAGGCCGAGGCGCTCCTCAACCTCGATAAGGTGGATGAGGCACTGGAGCTGTTCGAATCTGCACTGACCCAGAACCCACAGGACGAGCATGCATGGGTGGGAAAGGGCCGGATCCTCACGCAGCAGGCGAAATATAGCGCGGCGCGGTCATGTTTCGAGAAGGCGACAAAACTCGACCCGAACTGGGAGGAGCCAGTCTATCGGATGGGGACGGTATTCTATGCCCAGGGTGAATACGATGCCGCCTTCGAATGGTACGAACGAGCGCTCCAGATCGATCGCGATTCCATCGGCGCGATCATGGAACTCGGTGCGGCGAAAATGGGCCTGCTCGAATTTGAGGACGCGATCGCCTCTTTCTATCATGTGCTCGACCTCGACGCTGACCACGAGGATGCGCGGCACTACCTCGCCGTCCTCGCCGTGGTGGAGGAATCGATCTCCGTCTCTGCACCGGT
>CAZSUE010000867.1:0-2197 GCA_964609045.1 uncultured archaeon
TATTGAGGCGGATGAATTGGGCGATGCGCAGGGTGTTGCAGAATGCTATGGCGCTCTCGGCTGGATCGCGTTCAGGCGTGGCGATAGGGGGCGCGCGATCGACCACTTCGAGGCATGTATGGAGGCGCTGGACTCCATCGCCGCGTTACCACGCTCCATCGTCCGTTATATGTCGGCGGCCATCGATCATGCGCAGCGTCAAGAGCTGGAACTCGCCATCGATTATTACGAAAAGAGCATCGATCTATTGGAACAGTACGACCCGGGCAGCGTCTTTTCGAAACATTACAACACCTTGGCGGACCTCTATCTCAAATCGCTCTTCACCCACTATCTTGAAGGAGTGGGGGCCGAGGAGGCCGAGGACCCGGAAGAGGGTGAGGATTAAGCCCGACCAGGGATGGTTGGCGGCGGGGGGGGGATGGTTATAGGGATGGATGGCAAGCATTGATAAAGGTCGAGGCGGTGTGAGGAGCATGGCTCGTGAAGCGTTCTATCGAGAGATGTGGTCGCTCCTCGCAGGGGGCGAGATCGCGACCCCCAACGAACTGCAGCGCGCCAAGATCAGGCTCTGTAAACGGTTCGGTCGTCGCGAACTGCCCTCGAACGCGGACATCCTCGCGCATATGCCCGCGGGGTCGTCGCTTTCGGAGAGCGATATCGGCTTTTTGCGCAAGAAACCGATGCGGACCGCGTCCGGTGTGGCGCCGGTGGCGATCATGACCTCGCCGGCGGTCTGCCCGCACGGCACTTGCCTCTGCTGCCCCGGTGGTGTGGAGATGGGCTCGCCGCAGAGCTATACGGGGAAAGAACCTGCCGCGCGCCGCGGCGATCGGCACCGGTTCGACCCATACGATCAGACCCGCGCTCGGCTGGAGCAGTACGCGGCGATCGGTCATCCCACCGATAAGATCGATCTCATCGTCATGGGCGGGACCTTCCCCGCACGTGAGCGAGCGTATCAAGATCGTTTCATCCAGCGCAGCCTCGATGCGATGAATTCAGCAGAATCGGTCCCTGGGGGCTGCGATTCTGCGAACAATGCTAAATTTCGAACCCCTTCGAAAAGTTTGACGAACTGTCGGGGTTCGAAATCGTTACACTATACAGACGAGAGAGAGAACGGAAATGAGGCGGTCTCGTCCGATCTGGTGGATGCGCAGATACGAAACGAGGATGCGCCGCACCGTTGTATCGGGATCACGGTGGAGACGCGCCCGGATCATGCGCTGGAGCCGCATATCGCACATATGCGCCATCAGGGCGTCACCCGCGTCGAGATCGGTGTCCAGTCGATCTCCGATCGCGTGTTGAATGAGATCGGTCGCGGACACGATGTGGAAACCAGCGTCCGCGCCACCGCCATCGCGAAAGACGCGGGGCTCAAGATCTGTTACCATATCATGCCCGGGCTGCCGGGGAGCTCAGCGTCGGCGGACCGCGCGATGTTTCGCACACTCTTTACCGACGCGCGCTTCATGCCGGACATGCTCAAGATCTATCCGACGCTGGTCATGGAAGGAACGCCGCTCTACGACCGCTGGCGCGCCGACTGCTTTACGCCACTTGACACGGACGCGTGCGTTGCGCTTCTCGCGCGCGTGCTACCGTTGCTTCCGAGTTGGGTGCGCATCCAGCGTATCCAGCGCGATATTCCCGCACCGCTCATTGCGGCGGGGGTACGCAAGAGTAACCTGCGGCAGTTGGTGCACGATGCGATGGCGGCGCGGGAGGATGAGTGCCACTGTATCCGCTGTCGCGAGGCGGGGCATCGCGCGCGGAAGGGAGTGATACTGGACGAGGCGAGTCTGCAACTCGATATCATCACCTATGCTGCCTCGGGCGGTCAAGAGGCGTTCTTGAGTTTTGTGGACGATCATGGTACATTGGCGGGGTACGCGCGGCTCCGTCGGCCGGGTAAGGGGGCGCGGTTCGTGTCCGACGCGCTTGTGGACGATCGGGGACGGCTCGCATTTTTGCGCGAACTGAAGGTGGTGGGGGCGATGGCGCGGCTCGGTCAGCACACGGACGAGAAGCTCCAGCATTCCGGTTTCGGCTCACGGCTTCTTGCGGCGTGTGAGCGGTATGCGGCCGAGGCGTGGGACGCAGCGGTCCTCTATGTCACCGCCGGTGTGGGCGTGCGCAATTATTATCGCGGTCACGGCTATCGGCTCAAGGGGACCTATATGGCGAAGGC
>CAZSUE010000868.1:0-2195 GCA_964609045.1 uncultured archaeon
GTGTGCCCCGCCGCACGCATCGCAGCGATGAACGCGTCGAACGGCGGCGTCCGTGTCCCGATCAGTTTTGCGCATTCGCCGGTGGTATAAAAGAGCGGCGGTGCGTCCGCCTCTTCACGCACACGCTGGACAAACCGCCGCACCCGTTCCGGATGTTTTAGCGTGAGGTCCTCGGGCGCGAGCGTCGCGAGGAACGCCGCATCATGGAGCGCACCGGGCCAGAGCGGCCCGGCGTAGACACGGTCCGGTGGCGCGTTGGCGAGGTCCTCGGCCGGTGGCGACCAGAGCGGCGCACCCGCGCGGTTCGTTGCAACACGCACCCCGCGCTGGCCGCTTTTCGTATCGAGGTATGCCCAGCCAAGCTGCTTGAGCGCGCGCTGCGCACGTTTCGCACCGCGTCGGCAGTGGATATAGACGCGACAGTAGTGGTCTGATGCGTGCGCGAGGAGCGGTCGCACACCCACATCGTGCACCGCGGCGGTCCGCACACAGTACGCGACGAGGATGCGCAGCGCCAGCTCGTGCATGAAGGTACAGCGCAACGACCGTGCGCCGTACCGCCGCGCGGCGGTGGCGGGGTAGGTCCCACAGAGCACGGCGGTATCGGTGGCGGTCAGCCCGATGACGCCCTCACGGCCCAACGCGCGTACGGCGGCATTGAAGAACGGCACTGGCGACCCGAACGGATCGATATCGATATAATCGTAGCTCGAGGTCGAAAGCAACGCGTTCAAATTCTCGTTCCGCGCGCGTACCCGATGGCAGCCAGTGAAGGAGATATTGTCCACGATAAGGTTATATGCATCGCTATTGAGATCGTTGGCGTCGATCTTCGGCCAGTCGTTCGCGCCGCGGTCATCCAAGTCGTCGGCATCGAGAGTAAGATGGGTATCTGCATCTGTATCTGCATCTGTATCTGCATCTGTATCTGCATCGAAATCGGCGGCGTTATCCGAGGCGCGCGAGTCGGTCATGGGCTTGCAGCACTCGTTGGCGAACCGGAACGCCTTGATGCCCGACCCTGCCAGTCCATCGAGCACACGCCGTATCGGGTAGCGGTCGTTGCGGAGGAGGGCGTCGAAGATGAGCACGGAGATGTCGCGCCCGAAGGCCATGACCGGGTTATAAAAGACGGTCATCGTTTTCGAGCCGGGGCCGGAAAAATCGATATATTCGGGGAGACGAACGCGCGTCGCGCCCTCGTTGATCACGGTCCACTCACGATGGGAGTGGTCTGAGAGATCGAGTTGCGGGTCGGACCCGGAAGCGGTCATGGTCCATCGTCGCGTGGTGTTGGACGTACGGATGGTAGAGGAGCGGTGGATCAAAGGTACCGTTACAGCTACAGCTACAGCTAGAGTTATAGGAGTTCGCCGCGGAGCAGCTTGATGATCTTATAAGGGAGGAGGTTGCGATTGATCGGGGTGACCTCGAGGATGCGCACATCGTCGCGACGCCGGATATCCTGCAGTAATGGGTTACGCGATTTCTTGTGCAGTGTGAGGATCAGCGGTTTATCGGTATCGAGCGCGTGCTTCACCGCATTGACGAACGCAGGGCTCTCTACCTCCATCTTCCCCACCTCGTCGACGATGATGACCTCCGCCTCGTCGCTGGCGGCATTGATCGCTTTGACGCCGATATTCTCCAGTACATCCATATCGATGAAATATTCGTTGACCTCGACATCCGAGTCCAGATTCTTGTGCGCCATGACGCCCTTTTCTTTCGTCATCCAATTTTGGACCTTGAACCCAACCTTATCTCCATCTTCCTCGATCGGCTCGGTCAACATTCCGCCCACCACGACGGAATTGTCCTCCAACATCTCGATGATCTTTTGTAGTGCAAACGTTTTGCCCGCGCCGGGCAGACCAGTGATACCAATTTTGACGCCTTTGACCATACTACTCACCTACAGTCGCAACGAACCGCGAGAAAAAATACATCGGTCTCCACCGGTATATGATTAATCGTTTAATGGTTTTGCGCAAGAAATGCGGGGGAGGTGAAGAGTGGATGGTTAAGGATGAAGGGTAAATGAGACAGCCCAAAGGGACCGATTCTGCTGAATCGTATCATATCGGGCTCGTACCGAGCCATCCGAGCCATCAATACTTGACGAGTCCGAAATGTTCAAATCAAGTGTGAAGAGGGGGGGAAGAGTGGAGGGAACAGGGGAACGCGGGAACGGG
>CAZSUE010000869.1:0-2188 GCA_964609045.1 uncultured archaeon
CCAACGTATATCGTTTCGACCGCGGCTCTCGCTCGAGCTGCGAGATGAAGAGGGTGTGCGGATACCGCACGCGCAGCTCGAAGCGCTTCGCCATGTGGCCAAACTCGGCTCGCAGAACCGCGCCGCGGGCGCCATGCGCATCTCGGCCGCGGCGGTGCACAAATATCTCAGCGCCGCCGCCGAGACGGTGGGCGAGCCGCTCCTTCACTCTACGCCGCGTGGGAGCCGTCTCACCGCCGCCGGGCGCGAGGTGCTGCGCCACTATCTGCGTTGGCGGCGGCAGCTCCGGACCGACCGCGACGCATCACGGCCGCCGCGGATCGGGTGCACACCGCTGCACGCGCCGGCGGTGGTCCGTGCGGTGGGGCGGATGGAGGAGCGTGGATACAGCGTCGACATCCAGATCGCCGATGACGCGCTCAACGCCGACCATTTCGCACTGGGCTCGCTCAGCCTCGTCATCTTCGACGACCCGCGCTATATCTACGAATCGGATGTGAGCTGGGACCTGGACCCCGATGTCTTCTCGTTCGACCTCTATGAGGATACGCTGGTGCATATCCGCCGCGGTGAGCGCTACCTTCGATATCGGTACGGCATGCAGCGGCTCGGGTTCGCCGTCTTAGAGCGTCGCGGGCAGCCCTTTTTTGTCCTCCGCACCCTCACCGATCTTGCGCTGATCATGAGGGAGGGGGGGCGCCATTCGTATTTCCTCAACCAGCGCCTCATCGCCGACCGCGGGCTGACGCTCCCGGCGGAATCGGAGGCGACCATCGAGCGCAGCAGCGCGTTCGACCACCGTGTCATGGCGCTCTGTCGGCGGCGCTTCGACGGGTTCGAACTGCTCCACCATGCGCTCAACGCGTATTGCAATCGTACCGGGGATCGGTAGCTTAGGACCCGAGCCATGGGCGATGACCCATGGCGCATGGCGCATGGCGCATGGCGCAGGGGGAGTGGCGCCAGATAAGGACGATACTATTGGGTCAGATGGGCAAATCGCCGAAAAGACCAGCGGTTCCGTCCGGAATCCGTCCTCAACCCCGGCTTCTGCCCCAACCCCTCTTTTCTCTCACGTTAGCCCTCTCCGTATTCGCTTCGTAGAAGGCCGTAGCATTCGAGGGTATAGAACCGCCCGTCGACGAACCGCGCATCCCGTTTCTCGCCCTCCTTTTGAAAGCCGACGCGGTGTGCGCAGTCGATGGCGGCGGTATTGTATTCGAGTATCTCGCACTCGATGCGGTTCAGCCCGAGTGTTCCGAACGCGTATCGCAGGAGGAGAAGGAGCACTTCAGTGCCGCGGCCGTGACCGCGCAGCTCCTTATCGCCGATCACGAGGATCACTGTTTCGGCCACACGATGCGGCCAGCAGATATCGTCGAGGAGTGCGTACCCGATGATAGACTGTTTCTTTTCGTTGCTATCGACGACGCCAAAGAGGATGCCGGTCTCCATATCGGCGAAATGCCGGTACCATGCTTCGAGCGTCCGTTGTGTCCATGGGTGCGAGCGCCCGAGGAGCGAGCCCAGTTCGGGGTCGTTGAACCATGGCTGCAGATGTTTCAGATCGTCCGGCTCCAGCGCGCGGAGATGGACGCGCGGCCCGATGAGATATCGGTTCTGGTCGTGTTTCAATATCGGCATGGGATTACCGGCTCTCGGCGTAGGTCTGGATGAAGCGTTCGAAGCTTCGGTCGTAGGTGCGCTCGACATCGGCGGGGAACGCGCATGCGGGCAGTTCCTCGCGTTTCAGATGGTACGCGATACATTCGCAGCAGATACCGTGTCGGCTGCACGATTCCCAGGTGCACGGACAGTTCTTGCCATTGAGCTCTTGTCGACATTCCATAGCGTCACCTCGCGCGGTGCGGGCTCACCGTACGGGGAGAACGGCTGTGGGCATTTAGTTTTTATGAATGGTTGGCCGGATGTGATGTGGCCTCGCTGCGCTAGGTCGGGACGCGCGCGTGAGTTGGGCCAGTACCTCTCGAGCTGCGTCAGCAGTGGCGGATCTGCTGAGCCAAGTTGGGAACTGCGAGTGGGTTGGCCAGCGCCTCTCGAGCTGCGTCAGCAGCGGCGGATCTGCTGAGCCAAGTTGGGAACGACGCTTGCTCCGAGCTAACACCTCTAAACCTGCGTCAGCAGCGGCGATTCTGCTGAGCCAAGTCGGGAACGACGAGTGGGTTGG
>CAZSUE010000870.1:0-2186 GCA_964609045.1 uncultured archaeon
CTCGGCTGTAAGAAGCATCCCTGTGTGGACGGTTGCCCGGTGACCATCGATATCCCCGGCTTCGTCGATGCGGTGGCGCGGGGCGAGTTCCTCGAAGCATATATGATACTGAAACGGACGAACTGTCTCCCCGCAATCACGGGGAGGGTCTGCCCGCAAGAGGAGCAGTGCGAGGTCCGGTGCGTCATGGGCATAAAAGGCGACCCGATCAATATCGGCAAGCTGGAACGGTTCGTGGCTGACTGGGTGCGGAGGAACGATTTAGAGTCGGATGCATCTGCCGACGAAAAAGCGGCTCGCACCCAGCATTCGCAGAAGGTGGCGGTGATCGGGTCCGGACCCAGCGGTATCACCTGCGCGGTGGACTGCGCGAAAGCGGGCTATCGGGTCACCCTCTTCGAAGCGCTGCACGAGGCGGGCGGTGTGCTGAAATACGGCATCCCAGAGTTCAGGCTGCCCAACGAGATGATCGATCACGAGCTCGAGTATCTCGAAGAGCTCGGCGTCGATATCGAGCTGAACACGATCATCGGCAAGACGCTCACCATCGAGGAGCTGCAAGCGGAGTTTGACGCGGTCTACGCCGGCACCGGCGCGGGCGCGCCGATCTTCCTCCGCATCCCCGGCGAGAACCTCAACGGCGTCTACTCCGCCAACGAGTTCCTCACCCGTATCAATCTCATGAAGGCGTACCGCTTCCCGGAATATGACACGCCGGTGAAAGTGGGCGAGCGCACCGCGGTGATCGGTGGCGGCAATGTCGCCATGGACTCGGCCCGCAGCGCGTTGCGGATGGGCAGTGACGCGCATATCCTCTACCGGCGGACGGAGAAGGAAGCGCCGGCACGGAACGAGGAGATCGAGCACGCGAAAGAAGAGGGCGTGCAGTTCCATTTCCTCGTCTCGCCCACCCGTGCGGTGGGTGAGGAGGGCTGGCTGAGCGGTGTGGAGGTCATCGATATGGAACTGGGTGAACCGGACGCCTCCGGAAGACGCCGACCGCTCCCGATCAGCGGCTCGGAGCATGTCCTCGATTTCGATACGCTCGTCGTCGCCATCGGCCAGCGCCCGAACAAAATCTTCTATAGCACGGTGGACGGGCTCGATGTGGAATCGTGGGGCGGCATCATCGTGGACGAGTGCCAGATGAGCACCGTGGACGGTCTCTTCGCCGGCGGTGACGCGGTAACCGGCGCAGCCACCGTGATCTTGGCCATGGGCGCGGGGCGGGACGCTGCCGCCTCGATCGACGCCTATCTTGCCGCGAAGCGGGAAGCGGAGTAGGCTCAGGTGTGAAGCGTAAAGGCTGAAGCGGTAGGAACGAGGGTTTCGGACTGGCCACTCCCTCCGCCATGGGTGAGAACCGGATCGCACGGTCGAATGGCCGAATGGTCGAACGGCATGCCCTTCGGCGGGATTATAGGCCGTATTCAATATTGCCCAGGCTAGTTCAATGGAGCATGCGAGGCTCTACCCGACCCAATAACTTTTGGCTACACCGTATCCACCCTCGATCCAGCATGGGTGTACGCTTGGGTCCGGAGCCGTCGGCCTTGCTGCAAGGGCACGATCGCCCGTCGTCAGTTCGCTCGCGCGGTTGCGGATGGACCAGAACGGGGAGGCCAATAGGTATGCTCTAAGTGTACTCTACGACCGGCTATGCGGTGCTCTCGTCGGTCTCATTCCTGATCCAATCGAGGAAGGCGGGGTTGCCGCCGCCCATTGGGATGGAGACGATGCAGGGGACCTCGTAGGAATGGAGCGAATTGACGCGCGTGATAATGGTTTCGAGGTGTTTACGCCTCGTTTTGACGAGCATCGCGACCTCGGCGTCGTCCTCGAGCGCGCCCTTCCAGCGATAGAGCGAGCGGATGGGATAGATATTCGCACATGCGATGAGCCGCTCCTCCAGGAGAGCGCTGGCAATGCGTTTGGCTTCCGACTCGTCACTGGCGGTGATGTAGACGAAAATGAACGCGGTGTCCGGTCGAACGGTGTCTTCGGTCATGGGGAGGTGATGGGAGGGGAGATATAAGAACTCCCGCCGCCGCTCTCACCACCCTCACCACCCTCACCACTTTCAACCTCATTCATCCATTCATCCATTTATTCATCCATTCATCCATTCATCCATTCATCCATTCATTCATCCATTCATCCATTCATTCATCCATTCATCCATTCAT
>CAZSUE010000871.1:0-2185 GCA_964609045.1 uncultured archaeon
GGAGACGAACCCGTCACCGATACAATCGATCCCGTTGGCGGTCAACGCCACACTTCGTGAAACGACCTCACCGAGGACGACCTGGACGGCCCCGATGCCGATGAGGAAGAGCGCGGTGGATGCAGCGACCAATTCCGTATTCTTCGCGAAGTCGCCCATAGCGTACCTCTCGATAATTACCGATAGGGCGGCATCAAGGCGCGGGGTAATAATAATTACCGTTCGCGCCGCCATGAGAGGAGAGAATGGAAAAGGCTATAATCCCGCAGCGCTATGGAACGGACCTGAACTGAACCGAACCGAACCCTCCGATCATGGTGAGTACGATGGCAGATGCAGATAAGGATGCAGATAAGGATGAAATCCTTCAATATATCGAGCGTGATGCAGAGGCGAGCGGTTATTTCCCCTGTCCGGAAGAGGAGCTACTGGTCGACCTTATCGACGGGCTCGCGATGAATATCGAACGGTACGGGTACGGCGCCTGTCCCTGTCGGATCGCGTCCGGGATCAAGACCTACGATAGCGACATCATCTGTCCCTGCGAATACCGCGATATCGATATCGAGGAATTTGGCATGTGCTATTGCGGGCTCTATGTTTCCGAGGCGATCTTCAACGACCCCTCGAAGCTGGGCCAGATCCCCGAACGCCGCCCGCCGGAAGCGCAGGATGCGGCGATGGAGGCGAAAGAGCGGCTGGAAGAGGAAGAGAGGGGGTCGGGGGACAGGGGAGGACGGCCGGAGGCGCCGTCCCCAGCGAGCGAGGGTGATGCATCGAAGGGGTCAATGTTCGGGGGCGACGAACAGGAGGAGATCACGGTCTGGCGTTGTACGGTCTGCGGCTATCTCTGTGCACGCGAATTACCCCCGCCGATCTGCCCGATCTGCAAGGCAAAAGCGGACCGGTTCGAAGCGTTCGGGGTCACATGAGCCGGTGGGTCACAACGCGCCAGCGTTCTCGTCGTACCTCCGACTAATAAATGCGTTCACAGGTGGATAGCGTCCTCATTTTCCGGTCGCTCCAGTGCTTCTGGACGGCAGCACCGCGACTAGGTGGATCATTGTAGGCGAGGCGTCGCGTGACGCCTGACCGTGGGTGCACGAAATATTTAATAGGTGCCCGGAGCTTCGTTCAAGGTAGCAATTTCTGCGGCGTCAGCCGATCTCGGAGCTGTTTTTCATGGTCGAGAAGAAGCCGAAACGGTCGAAGATCGTGCGCAAGATCGGCAAGATCTCGGCGAAAGAGGTCGCACATCTAAAGCAGAAGGCGCGTCGCGCGTTACCGAGGCTGGAGCGCTCCATCGATCAGTGTGATGCGCTCGGTGTCGATGTCACCCGCGCCCGGCGGATATTGAACGAAGCGAAAGCCGCGCTGGAGAGCGCAGGCGCGGCGGTCGAATATGAGACGGTCATCGCCATTGCGACGCGGGGGACGAAAGCGATCGCGTTCGCGCGCAAGGTCTGGATGGAGGAGCAGCTTTTCGCGTTCAACCACGATCTCGATTCCATGGCCTCGAAGGTACGCGATATCGAGCCGATCAGGGATGAGCGCGATCTCGCGCGAGACGCGATCACGGCGGGCGAGCATTCCGTCTTCATCGCACGCCTCGACGCGGCGCGTTCGAAGCTCGACGCAGCGGCGGCGACATACGATCGCTGCCGAGATCTTGTCCAGCGCGCAAAACGGGAGCTGGCGTCGCTCGATGCAAAGGGGTTGGAGGCGACGAGGGTGGTATCGACGGTGGACGCGGTCGTCGACGCGTTCGAGGCGCTGGACTACGACGCGGTGGAGGAGCGTTACGAGATGTTCCAGCGCGCGCTGGAGGCGCTGCATAGATACCGCACACCGGCGGCCACAGCGCTTGACGCGCTCGAGCGCCAATATGATACGCTGCAGGGGACGCCGCTGATGAGCGACGGTATCGAACTGTCGCTGGCAGCGGCGCGTGAGGCGTTCGAGGAAGGATCGTACGAAGAGGCACTGGGTCGGGCCCATGCCGCGCTCGAGCAGCTCGGTTTGCAAATCAAGGAGGTACTGGACGAGCAGAAGCATTGGGCTGAAGAGGTATTGTCCGACCATCCGTCGCTGCGTCTCTTCGGCACGGCGCATACGCGTTTCGAGGGTGCGTATCGCGCCTTCAACGAAGATGAGTACGTAATGGCGAACGACGCCGCCAACACCG
>CAZSUE010000872.1:0-2180 GCA_964609045.1 uncultured archaeon
ATTCCGGGTCAGACGCCTCTACCGTGACGATGATAGTATCCTCGCCGTCGTTGAGCACTGCGGGCTCGAGCGTTTCTGGGTTCATCACCTGCGGGACATGGTTCCAGCTCTCCACCGTGACCACCAGCCGATCAGTTGCCACTTCGCTCTTGCGGTCGGTAACGGTGATCGGGATGGAACGGAGCCCGGGGGAGACGCCTTGCGGCACGACCAGTTCGAAGCTGTAGATACCGTCGTCGTCGGTCTCGTCGCCCATGGTGCCGTCGTCGGCGAGCCCCTGTGCGGGTGCGCCTTCGAACGAGCTGAGATCGGCGTCCACGCTGAGGATATCCTCGAGCCCGTCCTCATCGCTCACCTTGACCCTGATGAGGGTGACGGTCTCGCCGTCGTTGGGGACGGGGTCCAGCGATGCGCTCATACTGACAATGGTCGGGGCGTGGTTCCATGCGGTGACATAGATCGTGACCGATGCGGAGTCGGTTGCATCCGCCATATCGGTAACGGTCACGGGGATCGTATAGTGCTGATCGGGGTCCAGTGTATCGGGGACGGTGACGAGGAGCGAGTAATTGCCGTCGTAGGGCACAATGTCGCCGTGGCTCCCGTCGTCGTAGAGGTCGTTGATACCGCCCTCGAGCGCCTCGAGGTCCGCTTTTACGCAGCGGATGTTCCGTAATCCGTCCGGGTCCTCCACCTTGGCGACGAGGAGCGTTTCGCTGCCGTTGTTCGGCACCTCGGAGGGCGTGGCGTCCACGCTGAGGAGAGAGGGCGCGGGCTGTGAATAGGAATAATCCATAAGATACTCGAATGAATACTGGATATATTCCGCCTCACCGTAGTTCATATCATGCGTCTCCTCGGCCACGATGAACCCGACTTCGGGATCATACCATGTCTCGCGGTATCCACCCGGTGGCGGGTCGTCGTCGGAATCCCACGTCGAATAACTACTCTCGTTCTCCGCACGGATCTTGTAACAATCGAACTGTGTCCCACCGTACTGTCCGAACGAATCCTGCGAGAGGGTGTAGCTCTCTTCGGATGCGGTGAGGTTATTGCCGACGATATAGGTGGGATAGGTTTCTGAGCCGCTTTCGTCCGGTTCGGGCATGAGCGGCGAGAGGTAGAGATAGCCGTATTTATACATATAGCCGTAGTAGAACCAGTTCTCGGTGGGGAAGGTGGGAAAATCGAAATCTTCGCTCGCGGCCTCGTACTCCACATTCACCTCTTCAGTATAGTAGAGGGATTGTGAAGCGAGGAAATTGTTGACCACCGAGCTTCCGGTGGTGACCATGGGAACGCCTTCGACGGTGAAATGGAACTCCACGCGGTTCAGCGTCTCCATCTCAATGAGCACATAACCCAAGATCGTACCTTCGAGATGGAAATAGTAATGGACATTCTCCACCGGCAGTCCGAGCTGCGAGATGTTCTGGTCGCCCTCGCCGTCCACGACCACATCGCCGGTGAGCGTAAGATTGTAGCAATCGTAATTGATCCCGTGCGAGGTCACATTCTCGCCTATGACACTCACCGTATAGGTCTTGTTGTCGATGACATACATCGGGTACCCTTGATACTGGATCTCGGTGGCCTCGCGATGCGTTTTCCAATAATCGCCGATCTCGAAGGTGGGACGATCGATGGTGAAGTTCTCGTTTGGCGTCGAGCGCGTGGTGGCGGTTTCCACCGGCGCTCTCGCTCCGGCGTCGTGATCGCTGGAATGCGTATTCGTTATTCCCGCACCGCTGGTGGCGGCGATGAGGAGAAAGAATACAATACCAAGGACAATTGATCCAGCAACTCCACGGAACCGATCGTTCCGCATATGATCGTTCTGCATATTTATCACCAATGCATTCATGAATGAACCGAACTGGGCAGTCAATGTTCGACAACCGCCATCTATTCTGTCGATATTTCCAACTATAATTAAACCTATCTCTCCTCTCGTCCCCTTGCACGGGCTGGGAATACAAAAAGAGAATCTGCAGATCCGGAGGCCCCGATCCTTTTGAAAAGAATAACGCTCCCCCCTCTGGGGTATGAGTACGCCGAGGGTGCTTGGGGGATGGGCACGGAAGCCGGTGCTCGAAGAGAAAACGAGGAAAGGAGGAGATAGAGCCCACATTCCGCACCCCTACTCAATCAAATATGTTTTTTCATAGCGGGGGCCA
>CAZSUE010000873.1:0-2180 GCA_964609045.1 uncultured archaeon
CTCATTTTCGCGGTGTTCGCAGAAACGCAGCTCGTAGAGACCGATTCTGCTGAATCTGGAACAATAAGTCCTTCACAAACCTCATAACCTCATAAATAGGAGTTTTCGTTTCGTGGTATTTGGAAACGGGTTCGCAAAAGGAAGTCCGGGGGAGCCCGTTCTGCGGCATCCGGGTTCTCATATGTGCCATCCCATTACCCAGTCACGCCTCGCCATCCTCTGCCCGCGCGCGTCCCGTTGCACCAGCCACTGCTCTTTCCTATGTCCTATGCCTACCTATTATGGGCGTGCGGGCAGGCGACGGGTGAGGCGGAGTGGCGGACGGTCGCATGGCATGTGTTCACGGACTGATCGGTTTGATGAACTTCCAGTCCATCTTCGTGTAGATACGGTTGTCCCCGATCCGTCGCACCCCGTAGTCGGTTACAGAGACCGGTTCGGGCTCATCATCGCTGCGGTATATGGCCCAGTAATATCCCTCGGTCACATCATCGTTCGATACCGGCGGTGACATACGCTCCTCGGAGATACATACTATCAAGAGCTAAAATACTTCCGATATTTTCGGTACGATCGCCGATCGCGCGCGCCGTCGGTCGCGTGCGATGGACCGTCCGCTGCGAGGACGCGAAGAACGGGAATGGAATGCAAAAACCTAAGGCGCCAAAGCGGATAGAGCGCCATCGATCGCGGAGAATAGAGACGGGAACGCGGTCGCCGGCTCAGAAGGAGGAAACGAGATTGGCCAAAGAACAAAGAGATACGATGCGCGCGATGCAACTGGCAGAGGCCGCCCCGATCGGCGAGGATCCACTCGAACCAGTGGAGCGGCCGATCCCCGAACCGGGCCCGGGCGAGGTCCGGATCAAGAACGAGGCATGCGCGATCTGCCATACCGAGCTGCATCAGATCGAAGGCGAGCTGGCGTTCCATAAACAACCGGTGATCCCGGGCCACCAGCTCGTCGGGCATGTGGACGCGCTCGGCGCGGATGTGACCGATATCGAAAAGGGCGCCCGCGTCGGGCTCCCATGGTTCTATTCCGCCTGCGGTGCGTGCGAATACTGCACCAATGGGTTGGAGAACCTTTGCGCCGACGCCAAGTTCACCGGCTACGATGTCGACGGCGGCTACGCCGAATATACTATCGCACAAGCGCAGTATCTGCCGAGGGTCCCCGACGGGCTGCCCGCGCATCGCGCCGCGCCGCTCCTCTGCGCCGGCATCATCGGCTACCGATCGCTCCGGCTCGCCGAGGTCGAACCGGGCAGCCGCGTCGGGCTCTATGGGTTCGGCGCGTCGGCGCATCTCGCCATCCAAGTCGCTCGCCACTGGGACTGCGAGGTCTATGTCTTTACGCGCAGCGACGAGCATCGCGAGCAGGCGCGACGGCTCGGCGCGGTCTGGGCCAAGGGCGCAGAGGACGACCCAGGCGTCAAGATGGAGCATAGCGTCCTTTTTGCGCCGGCGGGTCACCTCGTGCTCGATGCAATGCGCGCGCTCGATAAGGGCGGCACGCTCGCCATCAATGCGATCTACCTCTCGCCCATCCCCGAGATGGATTATCGCAAGCATCTCTACTTTGAGCGGACGGTGCGCAGCGTGAGCAACGCCACACCGCGCGACGCCGACGAGTTCCTCGCCATCGCCGCCGAGATCCCGATCATGCCCGAGATCAAGATCTACCCGCTCGAGGACGCGAACGGCGCGCTGCAGGACCTGAAGGCGAGCCGTATCAACGGCGCCGGCGTGCTCGAGATCGCAAGCGAGCGTGCGCAATGAGCGGCGAGAACGCAGATCGGAACCGTGAAGCGCCCGCCGCGCCGTAGAGTTTCATACATAACCTTTTTGGGCAAAACATAAATAGGAGCAGTTCACACCGCCATGGGATGAAGCCGGGAACGAAACGCCATAGAACGGCGGCGCCAGCACCACCGCAGCGTTCGACAACGCACGCTCAACCACCACGCCCGACCATCGGGTTGGAGCTGCACCGGCAGCTCGACATGCACAAGCTCTTTTGTCCCTGTACCTCCGAGCTGAGCGAGACCGTCGTCCGCCGGTTCCAACGCAGGCTGCACGCGACAGAGGGCGAGCTCGGCGAGCTCGATCGCGCCGCGCGCGCGGAAACCCAGCGCGCTCGGCGGCTCATCTACGAATTGACGCCGAACTGTTGCCTC
>CAZSUE010000874.1:0-2169 GCA_964609045.1 uncultured archaeon
ACACTTCACCCTTCACACTTCACCCTCCACTGATACTATGACCGAAGAACGAACGCTTGTACTGGGTATCGGCAACCCGATATTGACCGACGACGGCGTGGGCATCCACATCATGCGTGAGATCGAGTTACGCGTGGCGGACATGCAGCCAGATGTCGCATTCGAAGAGGCGGCGGTAGGCGGGCTCGCGCTCCTCGATATGATCGTCGGGTACGATCACATCGTGATGATCGACGCGATCCAGCGCGGCGGGCTCGAACCGGGCGAGCTGCGGAAGATGACGCTCGATGATTTCAAGGAGACCGTCCATGCGTCGTCGGTGCATGATGTGAACTTCTTCACCGCCATCGAGATGGGCGGCCAGTACTACGGCGACCGCATGCCGGACCGATTTTCGATCTACGCCATCCAAGCGGAGAATATCGTCGATTTCTCCGAAGCGATGACGCCCAAGGTCGCCGCTGCAGTGCCCGACATCGTCGAAACGATCATCGAGGA
Organism: uncultured archaeon; assembly: GCA_964609045.1. Lineage (GTDB taxonomy): Archaea > Thermoplasmatota > Penumbrarchaeia > CAZSUE01 > CAZSUE01 > CAZSUE01. Next base: position 499 of record CAZSUE010000874.1, read on the forward strand.
TATGGGCTGGGCGTCGCCGGAATGAGCTCGGCTCCATTGGTCCTGTAACTCGGATCGAAGCGAAGATGAGAAAAGAATCAAGAGCGGAGACGGAAGAACGACATCGCCGATCCTCCTCACCGCCCCCACCATCCTCTTCTGCACGCTCTCATCCGGTTCCGCCAGCGCGGCGCTCAATGCGCCCAGCGCTCCCTCGGCCGCAGATGGTGATGCGATGACGAATTTAGCGAGCGCACGCGCCGCCCGTGTGCGTATCGCGGGGTCGTAGTACGCGAGCGCTTCGACAGGTACATGGATGTCGCCCGCTGTGCGGAATGCACGGATGTCGGGCGGGAATGCGACCCTCTGCTTTGGCGTCTTCGTTCCCGACTCCGCATTCATTACCATTCGCATCTCCTCGGTTCATTATCTAAAAACCGCCCCACCGCGCACCAGACCCATCGCGCCGTAACGCGTTCATAATCTATAAATAACATCGGCTTTCCTTACTCTACCCTGTATCTCGGCGCTGGGGCTCGGCCCTCCCACGCCATCTTGAACGGAGGCACGATCAATGACGATGATGCCGTATGCGAAATTACCCGAAGATGTTAGACGAGAGGACATTAAGTTCACATTCCCACCCTATGACGATATCACCGTGGTGGATTGGTACTGTGGCAATCCCGAATGCGAGTGTGAGGATATCTCGCTGGCATGTTTCGGGAAGGACGCCGCGGGATGGAGCACGGTGCCGCTTTTCATGTTCCATTACAATCTTGCGAGCGATGCACTCGGGAAGGTTCAGAAGGAGGGGGAAGTTGATAATGAAACGATGAGGGGGCTCATGGACACATTCAAAGCATGGGTGACGGACGGTGGCAAGCCCCGGCTCCGCGCGCGGATGGCGGAAGTGAAGGCTGCGACGAAAAACGACCCCACCCTCTATATCGATCTGACCGACCACGACATGGAGAACTGCCTCCATTACAGCGAACTATTTCATGGTAAGGAGGTGGGAGAGGAGCTCCGCTTCATGCTGGGACCGAACGAGTTCGTTGTCGTGGACCAGTACTGTATCGATCCGTTGTGCCAATGCAACCATGCGATCCTCGAGTTCTTCCAACTGCAAAAGGGGATCCGGAAGACGCGACCGATCCTCGCCGTCGATTACGGTTTCGACGGTTCCTATAACTTTCTCATACGCGAATGCCCCAAATATCTGGGCAAGGAGCTATTGAGGGAAGCGATCCGTCAGATCCCACAGTTCACCGAAATCCTCGCAAAGCGGTATGAACGAATGAAAAAGGTGGGGGTAAAGACGATTGGCCAGAAAGTGGAGAGAGGCTTGGGGGGAGGCATGCGCCGGATCGCTGCCGAGCGACAGCGAACGAGCAAGAAGAAGAAGGAGAAGGTCGGGCGGAACGACCCCTGCCCCTGCGGGAGCGGGAAGAAGTACAAGATATGTTGTGGGAAGCGGGGGTAGCGGCAGCGTGGCAGAAAAAAGGCCACGCGCGCCGCAATGGGTATGGGCGTTGCGCGGCGGGGTCTCCCCACCGGGCGCTTCCGCGCGTTCTACTATTTTACTATTATGGGTAAAACCCTTATACTAGCTCAGCTACGGCAGGGCGCTCGGCAGCGGTGCGTACCCGAACGAGCGTGTCAGTTTAGCGAGGTAGAGGAACAAGTTAG
>CAZSUE010000875.1:0-2168 GCA_964609045.1 uncultured archaeon
CGGTTTCGAAGTGAAAGTATTATTCTGTGCTCTCATGAACGAGGTGCGCAGGAGCGGTGGTCGGCGGTGCGCCCGCGTGCTGTTGGCGGCCGGAGGCGAGTTGGCTGGTTGCGACTGGCAAGCGCTTCTAGGGCTGCCTCAGCGCACCAATATCTGCTGAGGCAGGTCGGGAACGACACGCGCAGACTGGCCAGCACTTCTAAAGCTGCGTCAGCACCGCGAATCTGCTGAGCCAAGTCGGGAACGACGCGCGCAGCTTGGCCAGCACTTCTAGGGCTGCGTCAGCGCCACGCATCTACTGAGCCGGGTCGGGAACGGGGAGCGGCCCGAGCCAGCACCTCTAGAGCTACGTCAGCACCGCGAATCTGCTGACCCAGCTCGGGTACAATGCGCAAGCCACTTCTATTCTATCGATAGCCAGATCACGGCGCTCCGCCGTACTGACGGAGCGACTGGTGTTTCGATCGAAAAGGCATCGAAGAGAGCACCGACGACGAGCATCCATCCGATCCGCCGTCAAAAGATTAATCAACTACCCCCCGCCCTCTAGCACCTGGCCGCGATCCTTCTTAAAGGTCATGACCTCTCTCAAAGTGTGCGGCCGAAACTGTGGTTTCCATGCCCCCAGATGAAGAAGTGCCAGATCGCTGCCCCGGCTGCAATAAACCGATACACTCGTTCCCGAAAGAGGAGCAGATGCGCTGCCGTGTCTGTGATCAACCGCTTGCCTGTCTCGAGTGCTGGACCAATGCCGGTATCGCCATCGCAACCTACGACCGGCATCTTAAAGCCGAGCATAGCAAGACCGAGCGCATCTTCGAACTCTGTCGCGAAGCGGCGGTGGAGATGGCGAAAAAGAAGTTCGAGCTCTCACTCGCGTTCTATCGAAAGGCGCTTGAGATCGACCCGAAGAACCCCGAACCCTGGTACGGATGTGGGGTGACCTATACCACCATGGAAGAGTACGAGAAAGCGGCGGATGCGTACCGGAAAGCGCTGGCGGCAAACCCCGAACATAAATACGCGCGCAACGGCCTCAAAACGGTGGAAGCGGAGTTCCGGAAACGCGAAGCGGACGAGGAGGGCTATCTCCTCGAAAAAGGGGCGAAATGGCTCGCAAAAGCGAAATACGAGCGCGCCAAAGCGATCTACAAAGAACTCATCGATAAGTATCCGGGCAACGCCGAAGCGTTCAACGCGCTCGGGCTCATCTACGGCCACCTCGGCGACATCGATCGCTCGCTGCGCTATTTCCAAGCCTGCCTCAAGCGGTTCCAAGGCGACTTCTCCGGGCTCTATGCGAACCGTGGGCTCATACTCATGAAGTTCGAACGGTTCGACGAAGCGATCGAGAGCTTCGAATGCGGTCTGGAGGATAACGACGAGATCCTCCAACTCTGGTACAATCTCGGCGTCGCCACCTACCAGACCGAGGAGTATGCACGCGCACTGGACGCATTCGACCGCGCCATCGCGCTCAACGACCAGTACTATATGGCATGGTACTCGAAGGCCATGGCGCTCCAGCAGCTCGGGCGGACCAAAGAGGCGCAAGAGGCCTTTGCGACCGGATACCGGCTCAACCCGAAATATAGCCTCAATTTCGTGGGCAAACAGCGGGAGACCACCGCGCAGTTCGGCGAGCATCAGAGCGACCTCGCAGCGACGATCACCGAAACCACTACTCATCCCGATACCGAAACAGATAGCGCATCTGGATTTGAAGAGGGAACTCACGCTCCCATGGAAGTGGCGCAAGATGACGACGAAGAGGGGTTCACCATGGTCACCATCGAACAACCGGACGGAACGTCGGGGGGGCAACGGCGGGAGCGACCGCGAAACCAACCGCAAAACGGCGACTGATGAGAATGCAGATACAGATGGGTGACCGCGATCGTTTGCTCCGCTGTCGGCCATCGAAATCGGTGTCCTGATCGTCGAGCAACGACCCACATCGCACTCGGTTTCAGCCGCATCGCGTTCGAGCTGGACACCGACCCCGACAAGGATGACGAGTTCGACCTGGATCTCGATATCGAGGAATGACGATCGATCGTGCAGGGGTCAGGAGGCGCGCCGCCGACCCAGCACCTCTAAGCCTGCCTCAGCACCGTCGATCTGCTGAGCCATGTCGGGACCGGCGCGCCGCCGACCCAGCACCTCTA
>CAZSUE010000876.1:0-2163 GCA_964609045.1 uncultured archaeon
GGATGAATTGAATTGAATTGAATTGAATTGAATTGAATTGAATTGAATGGATCGCTGAAAAGGTACGATCGCTCAACGCGCTTCAGAAGTCCACCGGCTCCATCGTGAGGACACACAATATTTCTATTTCCCCCATTAGCTTATAACTGCCCGGGGCGCGTGCTTTCACTTTCAATAGGTCGCCCTCTCCAACGAGTCCGTCCCCGTTCCCATCGAGCCAATAGAGATGATCCACCCCCTCTTCCATCAACTGCTCGTCGGTGAAACCCTGCGCATCGGTCTGTTTGGCGATGAAGAGATACTCGTCCACTGAAAACTGCCCGCTCTCGTCCATTTCATGAAGATACCAGGTGATATCCTTCAGCGGGATGCCAGTGCCACTGATAATCTCGAAGGTGACGATATGGGCCGATGCATTTTGTTCCTCGACCCGCACCTCCATGAATTGTTTTTCGAGTTCGTCGATGTATTCGCTCTCCCTTCCCATTTGGAACGATGCGAACGCGTACAGCCAATAGGATGCGATAAAGATCAAGAAGACCAACACGAAAATAATGAGGCAAATCTTATAGACACGCTTCATATCGATCACCGTCGTTCCGATTTCCCATGCTTATTCCCCCTGCTCATGCCATGCTGCGTAGGCTGGCGCGGGCATCGGTGCCGATCCTGATACACTCCCTTCATTGCTCGACACATGTACATCTGGTGGATGGTCCTGCGCTCATTGCAGCTTCGAAAAGATCGTTTCGACGAGGTCCTCTTCTGCCGTGTCCTCGGAGTATTCCTTCGTTTCGCGCTGGAGGAGCTTGAGGTTCTTCATATCCAGTGTATCAGGACTGATGGGGAGGAGGAGGATCGAGCGGGTCGTCGCGATCTTATCGCGCAGGATCTGGACGAACTTGAGCACCGACTGAAAATTATTGTGGGTGATGAGGTACTCCAGCCCGTCGATGAGGATGATCATTTCCTCGTTCTTGCGCAGCAGATCCTCGAGGAGGTGGTTGAGCTTGCCCAATTGGTGCGGTTTGATCGCCTCTCCACCCTCCTCTTTCGTCAGCCAGATCATCGGTGTACGATAGAGGTCATAGGTCTCGCGGATCTTTTCCGGGTAGCTGCGCGTAACGCACACGCCCTTCATTCCATGCTTGACATGGTCCTCGAAGATATCGAAGCATTGTCTCGACTGCGCGTCGGAGAGGAGGTAAGCCATTCCCTCTTTGAGATGGTGTTGCTGCTCGGTCTTCGAGTCGCTTTCGGCGGTCAGCGTCAGATCGTGGTCGGCGCGTTCGATGCGAAAGACGCAACAGTCCGCTCCTGCAAGCCGACATTCGCGTTCTGCGCATTCTACGGCCCGGCCAAGTATCGTTTCCATGAGCCCTTTGAGGTAGCCTGCGGAAAACTTACACTCACAGCGCCCCGAGGGTGGAAGATGGCGCACCTCCACGGAGTTGGTCAACCGCACTTCTAAGACCGGTCCGTCCAGCTGCTTTACCTCGATATTCGAAAGCCCGATGTGCATCCAGAGTTCAGGGAGGATGCGACTCGCCGCCGCGATATTCTCGGCCTCCTCGCCGAGATCGAGCGCCACCCCCTCGCCGCAGCGGTATCCGATCCGGTTGAGGACCGCACCGGCGTCGCGTTCGCCGAGGAGGATCCGCAGCTCGTCGCGGAGGCTTTTCAGTGCGATGTCGGGCATGATGAAGAACGAGATCCGCTCTTCGCCGTCGCCGTCGCCACGCGTCCCTCCTCGATCATCGGTGCTCACACAAATCCTCCATTCATTGCTACTGGGCTCCCGCCATCTTGCGAATGTTCGCCCGGTCAGCGGCCCAACGATACCGCGGGTTCCTCCAGTATCTGCGGTGGGAGCCGGTCACCGCTTCGACCATTACTCTCTATTCACCCTATATTCGTACTCATATTTATAGGTTTAAACCCGATGGGGAAACAATGAGGAAACGCCTCGCCATTTTGTTCGCTTTCGTCTTCCTCGGTCCGTTCGGGGGCAACGCCGTTTTCCCGCTGATCGGTCCTATCGCCGAAGGGCTCCACGCACCGCTCGTGCTCGTTCCGTTCTCGGTTTCGGCGTTCATGATACCGTACGCCCTCGGTCAGCTGGTCGGGAGTGGTACGATCGAACGAGCGGGACGGTTCACCTCC
>CAZSUE010000877.1:0-2161 GCA_964609045.1 uncultured archaeon
AGAGTGCGGAGATTGAGCAAGAGGTCTGGATATATTCCGCCAAGGTCATGTACGAAGGTGAGTACGGATATGCTACCTTCAATGAAGACGAACTTCTCGAGCGCCAGCTGAGAGATGCAATCGACTGGATCGTTGAAAATTATCGAAATTGTAGGGTTGTCAATATCTCTTTTGGAGATGCTAATCGACCATATATCGAAGGGGACCGGCAATTCGCGCTCGCAGCACTGATCGACCAGTTGGCATTTAAGACTGGTCTGATTTTCGTCATATCCGCTGGCAATAATAACGATTACCATATGCTTCTAGACGTTTATCCCGACTTTTTTCTTCGGTCGAAAGATGCACATATTAAAATTATCAATCCCGCAACTTCTGCACTCGGTCTAACTATTGGCTCGTTATCTAAAATCCCCCGACAGACGCTAATTCGCCCACATTACGATAATCGCCCCTCACCGTTCACAAGAGTCGGTTTAGGTTTGAACGGTATGATCAAACCCGACCTCGTGGAAATCGGTGGTGAAGGAAGGGACGGGGGCATCGAAGATTCTCGAGTTCTTACCCTCCATCACGATTATATAAAAGACGGCCGTCTCTTTACCCTACAGTCCGGAACCAGCTTTAGTGCTCCCGTCGTCGCCCATTATATTGCGAAATTATACAATCATTACCCGGATCGCACTTCTAACTTCATCAAAGCGCTCCTCCTCTCTTCCGCCTCGATACCAGATGAACGCCCCGGGGCTCTGGGTGAAATCCGGCGCGATGATAGTTTTAAGCGCTCATCTGATCTCTACAAAGTTTATGGGTATGGTGCTCCAAATCTCGAAAAAGCTTTCAATTCAACGGATAATAGAGTATGCCTGATCGCTGAAGATCGCATTGAGATCGGAAAGGTGCACCTCTACGAAGTGTATTTACCTGATACATTCTTCGATACATCGGGCAAACGAACGATCTCGGTGACCTTGGTCTATGACCCGCCAGTGAATAAGAACCGAGCGGATTATTTCGGTGTCATGCTCGAATACCGCCTCTATCGGAACCTTGAGCGTAAAAAGGTAAGGGGGGAAATCTCAGAGTTGCAGAAGAACGAGGAAAGACCGGAAATCAAAGGGCGCCATAAAATTAAATTGTCTCCCTCCTCCAATATTAGGAAAAGGAGCGTCCATCAAAAGGCGTTCAAAACCTACACGAGGAGACCAAATTTTGACGTCAAGAAACCCCTCTTCTTAGCTGTGATATCGAGGAGGAAGTGGTTGACTGATGAGGGATATAAGCAGCGGTATTCTGTCATTTTAACCTTGGAGCATTCCGAAGAGGTGGACCTCTACAATTTAGTTCGGCTGAGGAACCGCGAGCGTGTCCGTGTACCAGTGAAGGGATAGAGAGAAATTTAGTCCATGGCGATGTGAAGGTGTATTGGAAATGAAAATGATTCATAACCTTAGATTAACATTCAACCACTGGTCGACAATAATCGCTCCGGGAGGGCGATAAGATGACTCAAACCACCACCTTCCTCCGCCTCCTTTCCGATGAAGACAAAGCGACCGCGCTGGAGGAGGCTATCACAAACCCCGAGGACGAGCGCCGATTCGAGGTCGACCCTGAATCGTTCTCAATGGTACCTGGCACACCGTTCGCGTATTGGGTCTCGGATAGTATCCGCCGTCTCTTCGTCGAGCTCCCACCGTTCGAGAGCGAGGGACGAACGGTGAAACAAGGATTAGCGACAGCGGACGATTTCCGGTTTGTTCGTTGTTGGTGGGAAGTGCCGCCAGAGAGGATACTCGATGCACAACATGGGCCGGATTGGCGTGAGGACCTCGAAGCGTTCCAGGAATGGTGTCGGAAACGTACCTTTGAAGGCAAGAAATGGGTACCGTTCGCTAAGGGCGGGGAGTACTCGCCGTATTATGCAGATATTCATTTGGTGGTGAACTGGGAGCGGGATGGGGAAGAAATCAAGAATTTTGTTCACCCAATGACTGGAAAACAACGATCTAGGCCTCAGAATACTCAGTATTATTTTCGCCCTGGATTGACCTGGCCGTTACGAGCGAGCCACTTCTGTCCTCAATTTATGCAAGCTGGCACAATTTTTGGCACTGTCCCAACTTACAGCGCATAATGGAACAATAAAAAATCGTCCCAA
>CAZSUE010000878.1:0-2157 GCA_964609045.1 uncultured archaeon
TTGCGGGCGCGCTCCTCGCTGGCTCACGTGAGGCATGTCGTGCCGCGGCGGACGCGTTCGAACGCGCCGTGATCGATACCGTCCAATACCCGAAACACTGGGAATACGGACAGATGGATTGGAGGTGAACGAGCCATGACGACGACCGAAGGCGACACCCTACCGACGATCATGACCGCCGCCGACCTTCGTGCGCTGGACCGAGCGGGCGAGCTCTCCGACGAGATCATTCACGCTGTTCGGCTCACCCCCGCCGCACGGGATTATCTCAATGAGCGGACCGGCACAGAGGCGAGCGGCGAGGCCAATGATACCGGGAGAACGCGCACACGCCACCACGCGAATCGAGCCGGGGACGATGCTTTCGCACACGACGGGTTCACCTTCCACGAGACCGGTGAGCGCACCGCCGTCAAGCCGGAGGCATACACCCATATCGCCGGGAGCACGCTCGTGATGAAAGACCATCCGCGTATCGTGCTCCGCGGCGGCCTCGACCATCTTCAGTCCATCCTCCTCGAATGCCAGCTCGTCGCCGTCGCCGAGGGTTATTTCGGGCTGAAGGACGACCTCGAGGAGATCCTCGCCTTCGTTCGGCGCATCCTTCGCGCAGAGGTATGCGACGAACCAATCCCCGGCGACGCACTCACTATCCTCGGAATGGACGCGCCCACGCTCCGACGCCGTTCCCACGACCCCAAAGACCATTTCGGGATCGGACATATCGTCCCCTCGTGGCGGCACGGCCCGATTATGATCCGTCTCAATACGCTTCGGACGGCCACACGCGCGGTCGAGCGCGACGCGGTGCGTGTGTTCCGGTGCGACCCGGAGGAACCGGACGCTCGCGCCACCGTCACGCGCGAGGATATCGTCACCGCGCTCAACCGCCTCTCCAGCCTCGTCTATATCCTCATGCTGTGGCTCGAGAGCGGCCACTATCAACGATGTAAGAGCGCTTAAGAGAGAAGGGGGGGAGCCATAGCCGTCCAGCGGTGGTCCATGCACGGAATGTGGCGCCAGCGGCTGGGATACACCCTTCGAAGAACCATCGTTGCGGGCCGAGTAAGCCGGCGGTATCGACCAGCGGGGCGATCTTGGGCGGTGGAAAGAGGCTCGGCGCCACGACCCAGATCATCCCGAGCACGATGGCGGGGATGACCTGCATCAGGAAATCGTCGTCGAATTTGAAAATCAGATCGAAGTAGCGTCGGTACCGCGACATCTCGTCTTTCGAGCGGCTACGGAAGAAATCGTCACGGATGCCCCACTTGATCTCGAGCTCCACCGTCTCGGCAATCGTCGTTATCCCACCGGCGAAGAGCGTGAGGAGGATGCGTAACGCGCTCGGGTCGGGTGCGACCCAATCGACCACTGGGTACCCATAGATGACGAAGAACGAGGTACAGGTGAGATAAGTGATCCCATAGGCGTACCGGCGTCGGAACCGGCGCGTTTCACCGAGCACCACATCGCCCACCGCCACCGCGAGGATGAGGGGCGCCGCCACCTCTTGCGGGAAGAACGCCATGAGGAAGGCGGAGCCGATGAAGAACCAGACATAGGATGCGAACCGTTCGCGCTCGTGTTCGCGCATCCCGAAATAGAGCCGGTCACGCCGCAAGCGGATCGAGTCGACGGTGATCGGTACGGTGAGGAGCACGGCGAGCATCCACACCACGCGATGGATGCCGAAGATGAACCCGGGAAGGAGATAATAGATGAGGCAAGAGCTCATGGCGATATGCATGAAACGCCGAAGCAGCCGCGCGCGAACATCATCCTCGTCCTTATGCGCCATCGCGCGCTGAATAATTCGCGCACCTAAAAAAGGTTGGCCATTGAATAGGGAATAGGGCATTCAAGTCGCTCTCACTCTCTTTTCTAATTGCGCATGAACGGGGAACCTCCATCCTCAATAATTGCGGCTTAATGGGTAGGGCGGAGATGGCCACGAAGTCGCCGTACTTGACGCGCCATAAAGTGAGATCAGCTTTGTATGCCTCGGCTGAAACGCAACGAACGGGCTGAGGCGCTTGCGACGGGGGAGAGCGGCATCGAATGAACCGAATTAACGAATGAATTGAATAATCCCCAGGCCACCGGTTTTTAGAATCATGGTGAGTATTCATGGCCGAATGGGGGCCGAAGGTTCAG
>CAZSUE010000879.1:0-2147 GCA_964609045.1 uncultured archaeon
CGCTCAGAGTCACTATCGCCTCGCGCCTGCGGCGCTTCACCGATCGGCCACGTTTCGCGGTGCGAAACGGCACGCTCCCCGAACTTCTTCGAAGTATCGGGCATCGCAGCCCGGAGGGATCGATTCTGCTGAATCTACGATGCTACGAGACGCAGCCCAAAGGGACCATTTCTGCTGAATACCGGAGAGATTATACAGATATTGTGTCCCTGTGCTATGGTGAGAAGTGGGTATTGAAAAAGAGTCACTCAAATCGGGGGGAGCGGAAATCTGCACGCATCGGATTACAAATTGCAGAGGCGTTTTCCGATCGTTGAGAGTTGACTAGGACTTGACTTGATTTGACTCGTAAGAGGTCCTAATCGTGGCTGACCGAGAACGACGCTGGGGGTGGACTTTTTTATATATTTTGCCCATAAAGGCTAAATAGCAGCAGATCCGGCACCGCAGCGAAATGGAGTATCGGTCAGCCTCAATCGCATTTCTCGAGGATGAGCGCCCAATCGCCGCTATCGAGCGTGGTGCGGTCGTCGAACATGAGCGTTGGCGTGCCGCGCTTATAGATAAGGATCACTTTCTGCTCTTGTTCGAGCGGTATTGCGCCCACCGTCATCTTCTCTTTGGGCCAGTATTCGTCGATATCGAGCCCCATGTCCTCTTGCATGACATCGAGCACGAAATCGATCACCTTCTCTTCGTCGATGGCGTTGGCGAGCATCTGGCCTTGGACCTCGGAGGTGGGTATGACCATATTGACGCCGGCATCGAGGAGCGTCTGGCGGTTCTCGAGCGAGTCGCATGTGGCGATGATGCGGAGGTCCCGATTGAGCTGTTTCGCCTTCGTTGCGATCATGAGCGTGTCCTGATCGACGGTGAGCGGGATGAGCATCGTCTTCGCCTGTGCGACCTTGGCGCGTTCGAGGATGTCGCGCGTGTTCGGATCGCCGGAAATGAAATTGATATCTTGCGATTTCATGTCCATGGGATCGGCATCGGGGTCGACGACGACGGTGTCGATCTTCCTATTCATCAGCTCGTTATAGGTCGATTTCGTAACAGAGTTCCAGCCAACGAGGATCGTGTGGTTCTTTATCTTTTTCTTGCTTAATCCGCGCATGTTCATGAGCTTCATCTCCACGAGGAAGGAGGCGAATTCGCCGAGTGCGAGCGAGATCGTGCTGATACCGAGGAACGCCACGGCGAAGAAAACGACGCGCCCGTTATCTGATACGGGCGAGATATCGCCGTAGCCCACGGTGGTGACGGTGGTGACGGTCCAATAGAGCGAGGTGAAGTGATCGATATGGTCGGGCGACGACGGACGGTCCGCCTCGGTCACATTGAGGGGGTCGGATTGTTTCGCTTCCCGGTATTCTTCGAGCGCGTCCCCATAGTCCTCATCCATTTTCTCGTTCTCGAAATGTGCGAAACCGAAGGTCCCGAGCAGCAGCGTGACGGTGACGAGGATGATGACCATAAGGACGCCGCGCCGGGTCCTGATCTTACTGACGGCTTTTTGTAAAACGGCAAGGACGGTGATCATCAAAAGAGGAATGCAACAGAGGGATATAATTGTTCGGACGGTAACAGTGGTTCGCTACTCGAATATGCGGACACTGGATTCAGCCGTCCACCCTATGCCCCCTTACCTTCGGTTATCTGCGGCGGGCGCGAAGAGACGCGGGGGACACCTGGTGCTCGACCGCCGAAAACCCATTGGGGTCGACCTTCACATTACAACCGGTGTTCGTAAACAGGATATTCGTCGGGTCGAGGTCGCGGTGGACCTTGTCCATCCGATGGGCGTACGAGACCGCGTCGAGGCTCTGGAGCATGATGTGGATAGTTTCATTGACCGAGAACTTTTTCTTGCGCGTCAAGTCATCGAGCGACCCGGCGGCCATCAGCTCCATAGCGATGTCGAGGGGGGAGGTGAGATTTCCTTCCTCACCCGAGACGATCGATCGTACGACCCGATGCGGTGGTCCACGACCGATCTGCGACACACATCTCCGGGGGGCGCTGCCGTTTCACACCGCGAAAGGTGGCGCGTCCGCGGGAAATATGTCCGTGGGGTACGCAGAGGTTACGTGGAGCACTGGACTAACTGCTGCGCAGCTAGTCCGTGCCAGGGAGCACACCTGCTC
>CAZSUE010000880.1:0-2141 GCA_964609045.1 uncultured archaeon
GATTACCTCGGGCTCTACGCGTCGCATATCGTCCGTGGCGCCATACCCGCACCGGGGTTCGGCACCACCGTCGAGTATCGTATCAACCTCACCGACGCCGCAGGGCGCACCACCACGGGAGCGCTCCACAGCTACGAGACCGACGCGCTCGAACCGAGTTTCGAGAGCTATACCACCTTCTCCGGCCACCCCGACGCGCACGCGCCGCTCCCCGTCGAGGCAAATGTGACCGATAATATCGCAATCGACCATGTCATTCTCGAATACTCGTACGATTCCCAGAACTGGACCGCCGTCGAGATGACGGTCGACGATGGCGGCGGCGATGATGGAGGTGAAGGCGAAGGAGAGCGCCGCGCCGGAACCACTCGAAACACCCGAAGCCAGACCGAGGCCTATACCGCAACGATACCAGCGCGCGATGCGCCTGGCTATATCTGGTACAAGCTCACCGCCGTCGATACCGCCATGAACCAGAACCAGACCGCCACCGAAAGCGTACTCCTCGACGCGCGACCCGTTATCACCGACATCGACTCCTCCGCGGAGCTGACGCTCAATACCACCGCGGTCACCGTCAACGCCACCATCGAGGACGATCTCGGCGTCCAGAACGCGACGCTACGATACTATTATTGGGACGACGAGATGCAGAGCGCCACCGGCCCGTTCAACATCGCCATGACGCTGCAAAGCGGCACCCCGCAGAACGGCACCTATAACGCCACCATACCGCCCAGCAACGGCTCCGCAGTGGTCCAGCTCACCGTCCGCGTCAACGATACCTTCACCCCCGCGCATAGTATCGGATCGACGCCACGATTCTACATCGCCGACGGCGACCGCCCCGCCGTCCCCGACGAGAGCTATATCGTCCTCGACCCCGCCATGGTCAACCCCGACCAGCCCACCCAGCTCGAGGTCTGGACCCGCGAGATCTCCGGCATCGCCAGCGCAGAGCTCTTCTATTCCACCGACAACGCGAGCTGGGCCTCGGCAGGGACCGACCAGTGCGATGCATTCTATAATTTCTCGTACTGGCTCGAGCCGGAGCGGCCGGTGCCAACGACCTATTATACCCGGGAATGGAACATCTCTCACCCCGACGCCACCGGCATGTGGCTGCGGTTTCGCACCATCGACCTCACCGGCGCCTCTGACGAGAACTATATCGATATCTACGACGGCGACGGCAACCTGGCCGAGACGCTAACTTCGGACGATAACACCGAGAATTTCTGGACCCCCCGCATCGACGGCTCCAGCGTGCGCATCGAATACTATGCGGACGATACCTTCGACGCAGGGTTCGTCCTCGACGCGGTCTGGTTCGATTTCCCGCTTCATTTCACCGTCCCCGCAACCGGTCCCGCCCAGACGCTCTACTATTACTTCGCGCTCGAGGACCTCCTCGGGCGCACCAACAGCACCCAGACTTTCGAGACCACCGTTGACGACGAGCCGCCCACCTTCCACAACTTCACCACCTTCGCAACCGACGAGCCAGTCAGCGCAACGACCACCATCACCATCCACGCCAACATCACCGACGATCACGAACTCGACCAGCGCTATCTCCGCTATACCTTCGACAACCTCTCCTACCACCGGCTCGAGCTCACTTCTCACGGCGGCGCATGGTATAGCGCACTCATACCTGCCAATAACGAGACCCACATCGTCTGGTATACGATCAACGCCACCGATACCGCGACGAACGCGAATAGTACCGGCTGGCTCAACTATACCGTCGATTACCGACCGCTCATCGAAAACTTCGGATATATCCCACACCACCCGAGCGGCGAGAGCGTCGCGGTCACGTTCTGGGCAAATGTGACCGACGATCACACCGTCAAGAACGTAACCTTCAATTACACCGTCGACGGCGTATATCAGCAGGAGATCGTACAACAGACGCCCACAAGTGGCTCGAACTATTCGGCGATTTCCGAAGCTATCGACGCCAATAGCACGGTGTGGGTCAAAATCACCGCGCGCGACGATCACGGGCACGAGACTGCATCCGAACCGATATTACTAGTACCGGACATCGCAGCGAATCGAACGGAGATGAACATCACGATCGTGAAGAACGAGAGCGGAACGCTGAACTTCACGCTCACAAATCTAGGCTTCGG
>CAZSUE010000881.1:0-2115 GCA_964609045.1 uncultured archaeon
CTACTGAACGACCGAACGGGACGAATGGTGCTGAAGGCGCGTTTTTCGCTCCTTATTGCGTCATATGTCCACTAAGCGGCCACGCCATGTGCATGGCGGAGCGTCGTCCGGTCGATCTCGGGTCTGAACCAATTCTTTTCGCGGAGGCGTCCTATCAGATCAATGTCAGTCTCAGAGTCAGAGTCAGAGTCAGAGTCAGAGTCAGAGTCAGAGTCAGAGTCAGGGTCACAGTTAGAGACAGAGTCGAACGGACACACCATCGCCGTCCTCGGCGCTCGCGGATCGATCAGCGCAGTTGGCGTCGTGGTATCTGCGGTGGCGCGATTTTCGGCTGCGAACGACTGTGTGATCCAGTTCTTCGACGCAGATCGGATCCTCGGTGCCGAGCATCTCTCGGCCGCAGCCGAGCATGCGCTCCGTGCGCATGCGAACGAGGCGGGCATCGCACGCTCGCTGGCTGTGGAGATCGCGGTACGCGCAGCATGCGACCGTCAGATCCATATTGCGTTGGAGAGGGTCGGTGTGCGTGCGTCCACGACGCGGTTCGGGGTGGTAGGCGTGGATTGCCCGCCACATCGATCGGAGCGGCTGCTCGAAAAGCTGGAGCTGATACGCGACGATACGGTGCTCACCCGTAACGGACCGCCGCCGCGCGATGTGATGCAACGCTACCAGATCGACCCCGGCGAGGCGCAGCTGGTGGGCGCGGCTGCAGAAGACCTCATTTTCGAGCGCATGAGCGCGTTGTGGTTCCAATAGCGTGAAGAGAGTGATGATTGATAATTGATGTGTGATGTGCGATGAGTGATGTGTGATGAGTGAAGGGTCAACTGAAATGGTGACGAAAGCAAAAGCTTTCAGCCATAGGAAATGAAAATCTAAGTGAGCTCATCTGGTGCCATTTCGGCGATCGGACCGGCCCGTTCATCCTCGACGAATCCGAAATTTTCAAATTGAGAGCGAGAAGAAAACAGCCTCGTTCATCGGAGTATAGTAGATGGCGATACACTCATCTGACCTCGCCATGCTAGGCCGTGCTAGGCCGTGCTAAGCCGTGCTAAGCTATGTTATGCTATGCTATGCTATGTTTCGCTACTTTACGGCCGCTTATTACTTTCATCTATTAATCGACCAGTCTGGTACAGGAGGCTGACCGACAAGCCATTGTATAATTGGTGCTTTTTGCGCTAATATTTGATCTTTATGGGCAAATCCCAAATAGGAGTTCCGCTACGCCTCCGTTCTCGGTCAGCCACACAGGTGGCCTCTATACCCCCGCTATACTTTCGGCTCAAGAACTCGAGTGGGTGGGGTTGGTTCGTTTCGTTCTATATCTCGATCTATCACGACAACCCGCCAACCATCTTACTCTCTGCATCGTTGTTTCTCGCAATGGCGCATTCTTCTCCTTCTATTCTATTCTATTCTATTCTATTTTATTCCCTGCGTCCATGCCACGAGCTAGCGCCGCCGCTCGGGTGTCTGCAAGAACCGGCCGATCTTCCGTTCGATCGTATAGGTCTGATCCACGCGATCGCTGTAATACATCCGCGTATTGAGCTCGGCGAGGAACCCGAACATGAAGATCTGTAACCCGGCGATGATCATGAGCACGGCGAACATGAGGATGGGCCGATCCCCGAGCGGCTCGTCGAAGAGGAGCCGCTGGACGGCGAGGTGAGTGGCGATGATGAGGCCAATGAGGAAGACCGCCGCGCCGAGCATGCCGAAGAAATGGAGCGGTCGCATCGAATACGCGCTCTGGAACTTGAGGTTCATGAGATCCCAGAAGCCGCGGATCAACCGTCGCCAACCGTACTTCGTCTTCCCGTGCGTGCGCCGGTGGTGTTCGACCTTGATCTCGCCCACGCGATAGCCGTGCCATGCGAGGATCGCGGGGATATAGCGATGCATCTCGCCGTAGAGCACGATATCGTCGAGCGCTTCGCGACGGTACGCCTTGAGGGAGCATCCAAAATCGTTGAGGTCGACCCCGGTGAGGAGGCGCGCGAGACGATTGGAGATCTTGCTCGGGATGCGCTTGCTGAAGGCGGGGTCGGCGCGTTTGCTCCGCCAGCCGCTGACGATGTCGTACCCCCGCTTAAGCTCGGCGAG
>CAZSUE010000882.1:0-2107 GCA_964609045.1 uncultured archaeon
ACGGGATGGTAGATTCGACCGAAACCGACCCGACTACAAACGATACCGACGGCGACGGGCTCTCCGATGGGATCGAGGCGTCAAGAATGCGGTATGGAAATAACGGGACACAAAGTGGAGGAACCCAGGGAGTTGGACCCAATCAACCAATCGAATGGTATTTCGAGGCGGAGAATTACATTTCTAGCTACGATACTGATACAGTTAATATCAATGGCGAGGAATGTGTTTATTTCACTGGTGGGGCAGATGGAGGGGTGGTTGAGATCGTGACGATCCCATTACCTCAATCGATTGGACTAAGCCAAATAGACAAAGGTATTTACCGTATATATATTCGTGCCGCAAAAGATAGTGGAGATTTGGACTGTCAGTATTTATCAACACAGCTACGCTTTTCAGAGGCGGGCTATCAAATGGATGGTGAATCCATAACTGAATTGACTCCAGACTTGGAATGGTACGATATGGGTGATTACAGTATCTACGATGATCGAGTTGATCTTCTAATCGTAGATTATGGC
Organism: uncultured archaeon; assembly: GCA_964609045.1. Taxonomy (GTDB): domain Archaea; phylum Thermoplasmatota; class Penumbrarchaeia; order CAZSUE01; family CAZSUE01; genus CAZSUE01. The sequence continues at coordinate 525 of CAZSUE010000882.1, forward strand.
GGGGTATATCCCACATATATAGATAAAATATTATTAGTACAGGAGTACTCTGCAACCTCAAATATAGACACGGTGCGAGTTCCGGAAATTCTGACGCAATCCATTCCGGAAATTATGGCGGGTCGAACAAGGAGGCTCGACCATGACCCGCGAAATAAACAAAGGTCCATCCCGCGGTATCACCAACCAGGTGGTGTCGGTGATACCAAAGTTAACACGGCATAAGATCCAAGTACTGCTGGAAGCAGACCATCCCCAACAGGAAGTTGCGGATAGATGTGGAGTGGGGCTCCGAACGGTACAACGGATCGCAAAGGAATCTCCCATTACGGATTGCGACGATAGTCAAGAACGGTCTACACGGAAGATTGGAAGACCGAGTAAGACCGAACCGTTCCGAGAGTTCGTGAAAGAGACACTGGAAATAGAATCAGACATCATGACCCTCGAACTTCTGAGAAGAGGAAAAGAAAAAGGCTATCAAGGTAGTAAAAGCGCCTTCTATCGAATGGTTGCGTCGTTACGCGAAAAAGTAGCGAAGTATACGATGAGGTTCGAGGGATTGCCAGGGGAATTCTCACAACACGATTTCGGACAGATCAAGATCAATTTCATGAACGGGACGACGAAGACGATACATTTCTTCGCGTCGCGCCTCAAATATTCTCGATGGTCCGAAGTCACCATTGTACCGGATCAGAAGATTGAGAGCCTCGTTCGGGCACTTGTGGACCATTTCGAGGCCTTTGGCGGCATACCCCTCCTTGCCGTCTTCGACAGGCCGAGGACTATTGCCCTGAAATGGAACCGTGCGGGTGAGGTCACTGAATGGAACTCTACCTTCGCCTATGTGACGCTGGAACTCGGCGTGGGGGTGGAGGTCTGTTGGCCGTATCGACCAAACCAGAAAGGCTCGGTAGAGAACCTGGTCGGATGGGTGAAGGGTTCATTTTTCAAGCAGAGACGATTCTACGATGAGGAAGACCTCCTCAGCCAACTTGATGATTGGCATTTAGAGGTCAACACCGCGCGCAAATCACGAGCCACCAAGGAGATACCAGCGGTTCTGCTCGAGGAGGAATTACCCCGGCTGAGACCGCTAAGGGTTTCGCCCGAAAACCTCGCGCTGCGATACCCTGTAGTGGTGGGTCCCACCGCGTATGTCCGGTTCAAGGGACAATCGTACTCGATGCCTCCCGAAACGGCGTCTATCCCGGGCACCCTCTATCTGTATAAGGATCGAGTGAAAATCATCGCTGGCCGCTACGAAGCCGTTCATGACCGTTATCCTGCAACTGGCTCATCGACACTATCGGACCATCGCTCGGCTCGGCTTGCAGCCGTATCTGGGAAACGCGGAAAGCGCTATCTCAAACGTCAGGACCTCCTCGATACGGGTGAGGCCGCAGTCATCTTTCTCACTGAACTGGTGTTTGGGAAACGCGGTGCCTGGATCGCTGATGTCAACTGGCTCCATCACATGCTTCAGCGCTATGGGAGTGAGGCGATGGACAATGCCTTCCGCGTAGCAGTGGAGGAGAATCGATTCACCGTAGATGTGGTTGAACGAACTCTCAAGCTCC
>CAZSUE010000883.1:0-1120 GCA_964609045.1 uncultured archaeon
CGTCGAGCAACGCGAGACGTGGCAGATGCCCGATACATCGAAGATGTTCGGGGAGACTGACAGTGCCGGAGGCACTATGGCGTATTCTGTACACATCGCCACAAGCTCGAACCTCGCCGTCAAAATGTGACCGTCCCTCGAGCCTCTCGCTCGTGACACTATAGTACCGATCGAAGCCCATATTGCAGCCTAACCAGCGCCATGACTTTCGTTCTCCCCTCTCATCGATCGACCCGCAAGCGACTCCTCCAGCCGCTCATAGAGCGCATCGAGGATGCGGGCGAGGTTGACGGTATCCTCGCGGTTATAGCGGAGTACCATAGCGAGCGCATGCGGGTTCTTACTCTTACGCCAGACGCGCCAGTACCGATGCGCGTCCTTCCCGCGGAGGATGGCCACCGTCGCCTCGCGCGCGATATCGAGTCGGTGCTCGAGATGCTTCAACCCACCCTCGTAACCGAGCCTCTGGGCAAGATGCCGGAGGTCGATATGGACGGCGGCGGGGGTCGCATCGGGGTAGCACCGCTCGAGATAGGGGAGGTCGAACGACTTGCCGTTATAGGTGACGATACAACGATAGAAAGCGAGCGCCTCACGCAATCGCGCGCCGGTGAGGTCCTGTCCGGCGACGAGCTGGAGGACCGAATCGCGGTACTGGTCGTAGAGCCCGACCACGGCGATACCGTGTGAACGGTCGGTCCCATCGGGCTCGATATCGAGGTAAACGGTCCGATCGCGGAGATGGGGATAGAAGCGCCAGTGCGCGCGGACGGGGACACGCGCTGCGAGCGGGGCCCAATCTTCGCGTTCGAGAAGCGTCGCGGCCTCCTCGAGCAGCTGATCGAAGCGTGCTTTGCGCTCTGCGCCGATACCGGGCAGGGCGTCGGCACCGGCGGCGATGAACTGCGACCAGTGCTCGATCCCGCATTGCCAGAGGTCGCGCTCGCGCTTGCGTCCGATGCCGGGGAGGAGCACGAAAGTCTGTTCGAGCACGGGGGTGATACGTCTATCCCACTATAAGAAACCATCAATGTAACCGGGGCGGAACTATTCGTTTCCTCTGCCTCTCGCGCTAAAAATCACCGTTTGCGCTGGAGAAAAGACTATAAACACCAATCGC
>CAZSUE010000883.1:1130-2099 GCA_964609045.1 uncultured archaeon
CCCAGCGGAAGTTGTGAGATACTGATAACGGGGCAGTTCCCAGTTTGAATCGTCATATTACGAAACTATCGAAGCATGAGTATGACGCCACATCCCTCTTGGAGGATAACTGATGTCACGGGTCCCAACAGGCATTGCAGGGTTAGACGAACTAATTCGCGGCGGTTTTCCGGCCAATACGGTCAATCTCGTAAGCGGTCCCGCAGGTAGCGCGAAGACGCTCCTCGGGATGCAATATATCTATAACGGCGCGAAATACTACAATCAGCCGGGTATTTACCTTACCCTCGAGGAGAGTAAGGAGAGCATCCAGCGTGCCATGCGCAATTTTGGGATGGACATCGAGCGCTACGAGCGCGAGGAGAAGATCTATATCCTCGACCTGGGCAAGCTCCGGACAGAATGCGACACCGCAGAAGAGTTGGACTGGGGCCTCGTCGGGTTCTCCACACTCCAGGACTTCCTCACCAACCATTTCAAGTTCTCCAACGCGAAACGGCTCAGTATCGACTCGATAACCGCCGTCGGGCTCTATTATTCGAATATCGAAACGCTACGACGTGAGATGTTTCGGTTCGCGCGATTCCTCAAGGAGACCGATGTGACCTCGCTCCTTATCACCGAGACCACGGGCGAGAAACCCACGCGGTACGGCATCGAGGAATTCATCTCCGATTCGTTCGTCCTTCTCGGCTACGAAAGCATCGCTGGCGAGTACCGCCGTACCATCATGGTGCGCAAGATGCGGTATACGAAGCACGACCCGGTAAAACACCCGTTCCTGATCCTCTCCAGCGGCATCGAGGTCTCACCGGACGAGATCTTATAGAACGCCACCGAGCCAGTGTCTGAACGAGCAGCGCGTCAACTCCTACAGAGGCCGAGCCGTTCCGACCTACCAACGTTTTTTCCTATGCCCTCGGTTTACTGAACGATGATAGAGTGTAGCGTTAATGACACTCCGCATGC
>CAZSUE010000884.1:0-2086 GCA_964609045.1 uncultured archaeon
CTAACCGCACACCGCTCCCCGCACCCCGCACACCGCACACCGCACACCGCACCCCGCTCCCCGCTCATTCATATCCACGGACATCGTCGTGACGGTGATGGTTCCAGTAATTGTACGGCGCATTCGCCTGCTGCTGCGCGGTGCTCACATCGTGCGCCACCCCTTGTTGGTACGATCCGTACCGCTCGGTGATCTGTTCTTCCGCCGACCGCGCCAGGGGGAGGGCCCGCTCCACATGGCGACGCTCGATGAGCGCGTCGCCGGCGATGACCGCGAGGTCGCCGGCGGTGCGCACCAACCCTCCGAGCTCGCGCAGCCGCAAGGTGAGCATCTGGTGCTCGTCATCATATTCGTACGCACGGCGCCGTGACTCCTTCACGATGGCGCGTATCGCAGCCATGGTGGCCGGTGGGATGCGCCCGTCCATGGCGATCTCCTGTGCGACGAACTGGATCATCTTCAACCGGTTCGCCGCCGTATCCTTCATCACCGTCTCCAGCAGTATCTCGTACCCGCCACCGATGATCCGCGACCGCAGCGGTGAGAGGATCTGTGGCAGATCCGAGATATTACATGCGCCGACGAAGATGAGATCGCAGGGCACTGCATCCACGCGGACCGATGCCCCCGCACTTTGCGGGTTGCGACCGGCGATGGGGAACTCCTTCTCCTGCATGGCGGTGAGGATATAGCGCTGGAGCGGGCCGAGGTGTGGCAGCTCGTCGATGAAGAGCACGCCTTCGTGTGCATCGTGGATCGCGCCGGCGACCACGCGCTGGTATGGCGGCGTGCCCAACGAGTTATGCCCGCCGTACGGGTCGTGCCGCACATCGCCGAGAAGCTCGGTCTCGCTTGCACCGGTGGCGAGCACGAACGGCTTGCGCTCCAACGGTTCGAGCACTTTCCGTTGCGACTGTTTTTCCAGCGCACGCCGTTTCTCCAGCGCCCCTTCGTCGAGGACGCGGATCTCATCCGCGGCGCGCTCGTAGACCACCACCTCCTCTTTGCCCCCCTTGCGCCTGATCGTCCGCACCCGATCCTTCGACGGCGCGTTCCCCATCTGCGAGATCGTCATCTCCACCATGCCGATGAGATCGCCGAAGGGGCCCTGTTTCAGATTACGTTTGGCATAGGGCGCCTTTTGTTCACCGCAGGTGGGACAGTTCTGTATCCGGTATGACGAATACGCGCCACAATGTCTGCACCGATACCCCAGTCGTGTGGCGACCTTTTTCGGCGCCTCCTTTGGATCGATGAGCTCGCCCGCCGCGGAGTCCCGCGCTGCTTCGTCCGCTTCCAACTCCCCTCGCGAGCGCGTGGCGATGAACGGGCGTTCCGGTTGCTCCGGGTTATGCGCTACGGCGAGCTCCTCGGTGGGCTGTGGGAGGTGGAGCGCGAGCGCCTGCGCGATCATCGACTTCCCCGTACCGGGCGGTCCGACGAGAAGGAGGTGACGCCGCTGCTTGGCCGCAATGCGCGCCAGTTCGATGGCGTGGTCCTGGCCGATGACGCGCTCGAGCGGGTCGGAGGGGAACACGAGCTCGGCGGTGGTCGCGATATCGTCGAACGATTCCAGTTCCGCCGCCGGTCGGTGCGCCAAACTTGGTTCCGGTTCGTTCATGATCTCTGGCTCCATCGGCTGGCTCGTTCGGTCTGCATCTTTTCGTCCATCGCATCCTGTCTGGTTCATTCGTCGGGCCGTTCCGTTCCCTACGATCCGTCTCGCGCTCATCCGAACCGCGTGCTGGCAAAGAGCTGGACCGGCGGACGCGATCGTCGTGGCGGTACCAGCAACGGCGAGATAGAGTGATCCGATACTATATGATCTTTCGCAGCCTCGCTCGCTCGAACCGAATCGAACCGAACTGTACTGAACTGAACTGACCTGAACAGCGATCCTTCGTCTTATGGACGCGTAGCGATCCTTACTGTTGTGGACGAGCGGCGATCCTTTATTCATTGGATTCAGCAGAAAGGGTTCCTTTGGACTTCCTTTCTGCGAACATTGCCGGAGAGGAAAATGATGACTCCGCCAATATTCAGCAGAATCGGTCTCTTCGAACTGCGATCGGTGAAGCGCCGCAGG
>CAZSUE010000885.1:0-2078 GCA_964609045.1 uncultured archaeon
CGGGGTGCGGTGTGCGGTGTGGGGGACTGGCGACTGAGGACTGACCGCCTACCCCCGTTATTTCTATCATCACAATACGCGACAGCTTCGACGCATCGTCTCTTATTATATCTCACCATCTACCCTTTACCGTTCAAACTCCACTATTCACTCCTTACTCTTCACCCTTTACCCTTTACCTTTTACCCTTCACCCTCTTCGATCTTGAACTCGCTCACGCTCTTCTGCAGCGAACTGGCCATCTCAGAGAGATCCTGTGCGCGGACGGTCATTTCTTCCATCCCCGTGGTCAGCTCCTCGGTGGATGATGCGGATTCTTCGGACGCGGCCGCGGTCTGGGTCGCGATGCTGGATACATCGTCGGTTGCGTCGGAGACCTGCTCGATCGTTCTAAATTGACGCTGCAGCGCGTCGGCGATATCGTCCACGCCGATGGAGGTTACCGTGGCGAGCTCGACGATCTCGTCGAACACCTCACCGATATGTTCGACCGCGTGGATCCCCGCTTCCATCTCTCCCGTGCCGCGTCGCATACTCGTTACCGCCTCCTCGGTATCCTTCTGGACCTCCTTGATCATCGCTGCGATGCGTGCGGCGGCGTCTTTCGAATCCTCCGCGAGACGTTTGACCTCTTCGGCGACGACGGCAAACCCGCGCCCGTGTTCACCCGCACGGGCGGCCTCGATAGCGGCATTGAGCGCGAGGAGGTTCGTCTGGTCGGTGATGGTCGTGATAACATCGACGATCTGCCCGATCTTCTCCGAGGACCTCCCAAGCGTTTCGATGGTGGCCGCTGCGTCCTTGACGACCTGTTGGGTATCTTCGATCCTCTTCGTCGCATCCGCTACTTCCCGCCGGCCCCCCTTCGCGCTCTCGTCCGTTTGCTTAGCCGCCTCCGCGGTCGCAGTGGTGCGTGCGTCCACATCGTTGACGGTACCCGAGAGCTCCTCGAAAAAGTCGACACTCTTCTCGATCTGGGTGGTCTGGGATCGCGCGCCCTCTGAGATCTGCTGGATCGACGACGATACCTGCTGCGTGCTTGCGTTCATCTGCTCCGACGCCGACGCGAGCTCTTGCGCGGTGGATGCCACCCCGAGCGCGATGCGCTTGATCTCGCCGACCAATCGCTTGAGGTTCGATTGCATCTTTGCGAACGATCGGACGAGCGCGTCGATATCGCCTTTCGCCTCCACATCGATATCTTGCGTGAGGTCGCCGTTGGCGATGGCGCGGGTCACTTCGCCCAATCGACGCAGCGGACCGGCGGTATTGGCCATCATCGCCTGGTAGGAGGCGACGAGGTCGCCGATCTCGTCGTTCGTCCGGCGGAGGTCGGTCTTTGCCGAAAAATCGCCTTTCGCCAGCTTGTTCAGGACTGCGGCGATGCTCGTGACCGGTTTTATGATGATGCGGCCGAAATAGTACCCGTATACGAACCCGCAGCCGATGATGATCGGGATCATGACGAGAAATATGAGCGTGGTGGCGAACTCGCTATAGGCGGTGTCGGTCACGGCCGCCGTGATCAGATCGGTGAGAGGATAGGCGATACCCAGCATCGCCATCCCAAAGATCACCACGCCGATGATGAATTTTAGCCGTAGACCGAATCTCATTGTATCACACGATCAGATTTTTTTTTAGACGCGCCAGCGTTCGCATGAGTGTTGCCTTATGCAGGTAGAATCGAGAAGCAGGGATGCGGTGCTGCTACGATCCCAGGCCCTGTCCCATCTCGACGAGGTCAGGGGAGAGCGGTAACGCTAACCAAAAATAGTTCTCGGCTCTAAAATACGTTATAATCGCCTATCATTTAAATATTGGGGATGATTTTCATCTTTATATTTATTGCCGACAGTATAAATCTTCTTCGGAGCGCCTGGATGAAATACTGCCATGGCTTGATCGGCGCGTCTCAATATGTCCGTGAGCTGCTGAGACAGGTCGGGAACAACGCGCGGTTCGGCCAGCGCTTCTAGACATGCGTCGGCGCCTGCGCTCTTGCTGAGCCAAGTCGGGAACAACGCGCAGCCCAGCCAGCACCTCTAGACATGCGTCAGCTCCTGCGCTCTTGCTGA
>CAZSUE010000886.1:0-2072 GCA_964609045.1 uncultured archaeon
CGAGACCCACGGGCTCGAGGACTGGTACCTCATCGGCGACACCATCGAAGGCAATATCTCCGCACAATACTTCTTCGGCAAGCCTATCGAAGGCGAGGTCGAGATCGAAGTCCTCGCATACTACGGCCAGTGGGAGACCGTCCAGCACCTCACCGGCGCGCTCGACGAGAACGGTACCTACCCCTTCACGCTCGAACCGGTCACCTACGCCGTGGGCGTCCCCGCCACCGCCGATAACGGCCTCGTCGAGATCGACATCACCGTCACCGACACCGCCGGCCATGCCGAGACCGAATCCACCCTGGTCACCGTCTCCAAGAAACCGATCCAGATCGCGGTGGTCGCCGACAAGAATATCGAGGGGACAGCGTCCACCTACTACTTCGTCGCGCGCTACGCCAACGGCAACCCCGTCCCCAACGCCGATGTGCGCTTCGAGTTCGGCGGCCAGTACCACACCGCCACCACCGACGCCCGCGGTATCGCCCCGCTCACCTTCACCTACCACAACGAGACCGAGGTGCGGGTCAATATCAGCACCTCCACCCACAGCGTCGAGCGCATCCTCGTCCTCGCCGCGACCGACGGGATCAAGATCGTCGCAAAGGAGGCGCGGTACAGGGTGGGCCAGACCGCGCGGTTCGATATCTATTACCGCGGCGACGCCATGACCGATCGCGCCTACTACGAGGTCGCTGCGCACGATACCACCCTCACGACCGGCACCATCGCACTCGAAAGCGGCCATGCGCAGATCGAACTCCCCGTCACCCCCGAGATGCTGCCGCTGGCCGATATCCGCGTCTACAAGCTCGACGCGGATCTCGACTTTATCCGCGATGTCGCCGTGATCGGCGTCGACGAACCCACCGCGCTCACCATCGATATCGAGACCACGCCAGCGCGATCGACCTATACCCCTCACCAATCGATCAGCGTCGCGTTCAGTGCGAAACGCAACGGCGCACCGGTGGACGAGCCGGTGGCGCTCGGTGTCTCCATCGTCGATCGGTCCGTCTTCGAACTTGGCGCACGGTTCCAGGGCCTCGATGCGGTCATCGCCGCGCTGGACGCAAAAATGACCACGCCGCAGGTCCAGTTCTTCCAATATGTCTTCGCTCAGCGCACCGTTTCGATCCCCATCGAGGAGTATCCGGAGATCGTCTATCGCGACCCCGCCGACGCACCGAGCGCTGGATACCGACCCGTGATGGGCGGCGGGATGGAAGTGGGCGTTGCGGTGGATGTCGCCGCGCCCAAGCCCATGGACAATGCGCTCGAATTCGTCATGGCCACAGAGCATCTGACAACGGCCGCCTCCGCCAATGGAGCCACATCCGGATCTGCATCCGGATCTCAGCAAGAGAGCCAGTATACCATGGTGGCAACGGTCGCACTCCTCGCTGCCGTCGCGCTCGGCGTCGCCCTGGCCGGTCTCTTCCTCCATGACCCGCGTCGGCGGATCACCGATCACGCCGCGGTAGATCCGACGCTTCTCATCGCCATCGCCTTTATCGCCACCATCGGCGTGCTCGTCGCCGTGATGGTCGCAGATATCTACAACCCTCTCAACGCTGGCGCCGACCTCGACGGCGACGGCATCCCCAACGCCCGCGACCTCGACATCGATGGCGACGGCTATTCCAATATGCTGGAAGATGAGTATGGTACCGATCCCTACGATAGTGCGTCGCATCCGCAACCGCCGGTCACACCGGATGCGGGACCCGGCTACCAGTTCTCCTATACGCACACCCAGTGGGCGTCGGATCTCGACGGCGACGGGCGCGTGGATCGGAACCGCGACGGGATCGAAGAGGATCACGGCAGCAGCGATTTCGATGCCGATAACGACGGGGTTCAAGATCTCTCGCCATGGCGCGATGGGGGCGACTGGGGCGGCGGCTGGGGCGGCGACGACGAACTCTTCGCTGACGGCGCCGAGATGGACGGTGATGCCACGGCGCTCAACGAAGGCACCAACGCCATGGTGCCGCAAGAGGCCGCAAAAGCAGCATACGCCGAGGGCGGCGCCACGGTGCACGTGCTGGACGAAAACGGCAACCGCGTGA
>CAZSUE010000887.1:0-2071 GCA_964609045.1 uncultured archaeon
CAGAGTGAACTCAAGGATGGTACCTACCATCCTGGCGCTCTTCTCAGAGCGGAAGCTGAGAAACGCTCAGGCGGCGTCAGGCCGCTTGGCATTCCGATGATGGTTCCAAACTACATCTTGTACAAGAGGCGTTGAATTTCATTTTCCGTTCGTTGTTTTCCATGCTTATACCTCCTATTTCGTGGGTTTTCGTCGCCATTTGATCGTCCTTATCTTTTCTCTCACCTGTTCAATCTCTTCGTCAGTCAAGTAATGCCAGTATGGTTGTCTGCGTTTGGTTTGTTGCCCCGTAATAATCCCTTTCGCGCGCAGGCTCGAGACTTGGGCAACAGTCAAACCGAACAGCTCGGCTAAACCACGTGTCGAATAAGCACCATCACCACGCCTGTGGACGACTTCATTGGGATTATTCAAGCACTGTGACTTGATTCCACGGTCATATCTTAACCATTGGACCATATCATAAGTGAACGCCTTTCCCCGACCACTAACATGGCCCTCTGCATTCAATATTTCGGCGATTTGCTCGTCAGTATGGTCTATCGAGAGCTCTCGAATACGATCGATCACTTCTTGTGGAGTCCGTACACGATCTGATTCTTTCTTAGCCAGTTGCACTTCTAAATTGGTGAACATTCCCGTGCGCCAACGAACTGCGACCACTCCGATGTAACCGTTCCTCTGGAGCGTCACATCTGCAATTAATACTCGAAGAAGACGTTTACGGTCAACATTGCTTGTTCTCTCGTTATACCATATTCGGGGGAGGTCTGAAGCGAGCCGCTCGATTTGAGATTTTTGTTCATCTGTCAATTGAAACGCTTGGCTATGCTTCAGTTCGTCTATCTCATTTTCGACTGCTTCGAGTATCTTGAGGTCGCGGTTCCATTGGGTTTCAAGCGTCCGCGCCACTAAACGGTTTTCGGGCTCGCAAGCGGCATATTGTCGTTTTGATCGATTTGCTTGATAGTGTGCCCTCTCGAGTTTGCGTTCAAGCTGTTGCCAAAGCAGCTCTTTCTCCTCGTTCATCCTCTCTATTGCGCGAATCGCGATGTCCAACTTCTTATGCTGGACCGCTTCTAAGAAAAGATTACCCACAGCAATGTCAATCTCATTCCCTTTCATGTGTTGGCAGTTTTTTCCCCCTAATTTACTACGTTCGTGATCACATACGTAGGAGTGGTTTCTTCGCTCTTTCCAGTTGGTATATCCTACACTCATTTTCCGCCCGCAGATACTGCAATAGACGATCCCTTGGAGTAATGCACTGCCTTCTCGGACAAGACCAGCAGTATGTTCATCCTTGTTTCGGACGTTGTTCATTTCTAGCTGCTCAAGATTACGCAAATATCCTTCCCATGTGATGTAGCCGGGATGGTGGTCTCTGATCAATACTTTCCATTCCTCACGAGGAAGCTCTTTCGTATGGTATTTCCCTTCCAAATCCCGCTTTGAAACTCGCCTCCCATATACATAAGCACCCGCATAAAAGGGGTTCTTCAGGATGCTTAATACGCGTCCATGAGATAGAGGGCTCCAGATCAAAGGTGAGCTCATCACTCCATTTTCTTCTCGTCGTGGAAATAGCAAGTTATGGGTCCTAAAGTATCGCATCACTCCTCGAGCGGTCTTTATCTGCCGAAACTTCTTGAATAAGATTCTGTAACTCTCTTGCACCTGTTGGTCCGGATCAAGTTTAATGTTGTCGTCATCGTCATAGACAAGACCGATAGGGAGAGTAAGACGCAACTCACCCTTCTTTGCTTTATTCAGTATCCCACCATACATCCGGGATTTGATGGTATGGAGCTCTATTTCTGACATTGTTCCTTTGAGCCCTAAAACAAGTCGATCGTTGATATTGTTAGGATCATAGATTCCATCCTCGTCAATGATCAAGGTGGTTGAATATGAACATAGCTCAAGTAACCGATACCAGTCGCTACATGCTCGAGCTAACCGAGACACCTCCAACCCAAAAACTGCCCCCACCTTCCCCATGGCAACTTCCCCCACTAGGTGTTGGAAGCCCGTACGTTGTTTCGCCGAGGCGCCTGATTGTCCTTGATCT
>CAZSUE010000888.1:0-2058 GCA_964609045.1 uncultured archaeon
ACGCTGACTCCGAGCGAAGCGAGGAATGGCGCGACGAGGGAACGAGGGAACGGGGGATCCGGCGACACACTTGTCGCCGGACGCTGACTCCGAGCGAAGCGAGGAATGGCGCGACGAGGGAACAAGGGAACGGGGGAACGGGGGACACACTTTTCGGCGGACGCTGACGCTGAGCGAAGCGAGGAATGGCGCGACGGGGGATCCGGCGACACACTTGTCGGCGGACGCTGACGCTGAGCGGAGCGAGGAGTGGCGCGACGGGGGGATGGGGGGGAGTGAATGGTGAGGAAGGCGAGTAGCTTTCAGCGACAGGAAATGAAAATGGAGGATGAGGTTTCCGGTCCGATGGCAATCGACGATGCCAGAGCGCTTATACTCGACGAGGTATCCGAAATTTTCAAACCAAGCGTGCGCACGAACGGAGCATGGGAGGTGTTATAGGTTCTCGCCGAGGTCGAGCGCGGCGGCGAGCGCGCCGGTGGCTGCCGTTGCGGCGTCATCTGCGGTGCCGATGATCACCACGTCGCCCTCTTGGAGCACGAACGCGGCTTCGATCTGCGCGGCGAGGGTGGGTGCAGTTTCCGCAAGGTCGTCGGTCATCTCGCAGGCGCGGAGTCGGTTATGGGAAAAACAGAAGGTGGTGGCGCCGGCGGCACCGGCGAGCATGGCGGCGTCGCGCTGTGCCGTACCGGTGGTCACCCATTCGGCACCCGCGCGGAGATGGACCATGCGATCCACCGCGCCCACGGTGAGCTCACCGGCGTCCACCGGTGCGAGATCGATGCCGAGCGAGGCGATGAACGCCCTCCCTTCGCCGGAGAGCGCGACGCCACCGCGGGAACGGTGGATGAACGAGCGATCGGTGAGCTTGGCGAGGAGCGTGCGCACGCTCCCCTCGCCGATGCCGATGCGCCTGGCCAGCGCTTGTCGACCCAAGCGCGTTTTGCTGCGCAGCTCGAGGAGGAGCTGGAGGGCGTGGGCCTGAGTGAACTGCGTGGCGGGGCCACGGGCGGCAATCGGCACGATCTCTCGCATAGCAAAAGCGTAGATGTGGGCTGCGCTTATTAATTTACGCCTTCGTGGGTTCTGTGCTCGGATACGGCGAGCGAGGTGAGCGATGCGCGCGTCGAGATGGAAGTCGAGGTCGAGAACGCGGGTGTTGCCGATCGAGCGTTCGGTTCGGTCAGCGTCGATCAATGGAAATGGAGCCATATCGATGTCGATGCCACAACATTAAAGACCTACGGAGTGTTACGGTGAGCCTGTCCACTGTGGGTCGAGCACCCCTCCGGATAGCGAGCGTTCCGTGTGCAGGTGTAGTCTAGCCTGGTAGGACCTGGGCCTTCCAAGCCCATATCTCGGGTTCAAATCCCGGCACCTGCACTCATCTCATCTCATCTCATCTCATCTCATCTCATCTTTTCGCCCATTTCTATTACGACCCGTTTTGAAAAGAGCCACATCACCGTCGGCTAGAAGGGGTGCTGGGGCGCCGGTGTGCGCCGGTGGTGGGGCCGTTGGTGTTGTTTGATCCTTTCGTTAGTTGGGTGATGCCTGCGGGTTGCGTCCTCACTGGATAGTCGAGCCGTCCTCCAGCGCGTCATCGGGAAACTGGTCCGGGGTCGTATTGGGGTGGATGATACAGTTCCGCCCGATAGCGACGTTGTCAGGGATGATAGCCCCTTTCCCGATCACGGTGAGCCCCTCGCTGAGGTGCTCCGGCGAGCGGCGGTTCGCTGGCGGCGCGCCGTTCTCGTCGCGCTCAGCGGCGACCGCGTCGGTATCGGCGCAGATAACGCTGTGCTCGCCGACGATCACCTCCTTATCGATGATCGCGTCGCTAACATGCGCGTTGGGCCCGATGACGGCATCGTGCATGATCACCGACCGTTCCACCACCGCGCCGGGGAGGACACGGACACCGGGCGATAGCACACTTTGGGCGACCCTCCCCTCGATGATACTGCCCGGCGCGATCATCGCGTTTGCCACTTGTGCCCCCGGCTTGATCTTGGCGGGGAACCGATCGGCGCGGCCTGGTTCCTCCAGGTTGGTGCG
>CAZSUE010000889.1:0-2057 GCA_964609045.1 uncultured archaeon
ACGCGATGAAGAGCGCCTTTCTACCCTTCCCGCAGCGTCTCGATCTCATCTACAGAGCGGGTGGTGGCCTCATGGAGCCGGTCCATCTTCGAGACGAGCATTCCCATCTCGTCACGCCCCTCACCCGCCGTGGCATCCGTCCGCTGCGCCGCGCGCAGCATATTCGTACCACGGTCGGTCACCGTTGCAGCAACGCTGCTCAGCGACGACATCGTCCGCGCGGTCTCTTTCGTTTCGCGATCGAGCTGCTGGGCGCCGTCGGCGATCTCACTTACCACCGCTGCGATCTCCTGCGTGCTCAAATTGAACTCCTGTGCCGCGTCCGCCACCTCGCTGGCCACCGTATCGGCCCGTTGCGCCAGCGCAAAAAGGCCGCGCACCAGCCGCCGAAGCTCGTCGCGCATGGAGCGGTACGCCGCCACCAGCTCGCCGAGTTCGCCGGAGGCGTCGATCTCGATAGGACAATCGAGCTCACCCGCACCGATCCGGTGCGAGACCGCGATCAACGCGCGGATCGGTCCCGCGGTATTGGCTACCGCTTCGTTATAGTCATGGATAATGTCTCGGAACTCCGCCACCTTCGTCTCGGCCCTGATACTCCTGCCAAGATCGCCCGTCGCCATCTTCTTTGCGTGCGACGAGATCCCATGGAGCGGTTGGACCACCAGCCGGTGGAGCAGTCGCGCGCTCAGCACGATCACGGTGATGGTGACCACCGTGATGATCGCGATGCCGAGGTATCCGGTCTCGAGACGGGTGAGGATCACACCCGCATAGGCAAAGAGCGCACAGTTGACGAGGAGAATGACGAGGATATATTTGATAAGCCTGCGGCGATAGATAAGCTGTATCGTAAGAATAGCGAGGAGGACGATAATGATCTCGAAGATCGTGACCGTGAGTAAGTCTACAATATCACCAGCCTAACGATCGATCGCCGCCGGTCAGAGGGGCGATCATCTGACTGCAAGAGCATTTACAGTATAGCTCGGTGGGCAATACGTATCCGATCATACTACTTCTTGCTCGCAAGTAGCGGATAACCTTTACAATCGTAGCTCTGTCTTCACGGGAGCGTATTTAAATGTTGGTGCGCCGTATTGAGCGATCTTGCAAGAGCTAGCAGCGTCGCCCTCTCACAGACGATAATAGGTGCGTGGGTATCGAGGTCCATTCGCCAGTGCCGTGCAGTGCAGCACTTCTCTTTTTCTAATCGGCGGCCAGTATTCTCGCCGCATCTGTTGCCCGTCTCCCCGGTAGAGCAGTCCCGCGCGCTCTGCCGCGTCGAAGAGCGCCAAAAATGAAGATGAAGATGAAGATGAAGATGAAGATGAAGACTAAGACTAAGATAAAGACGAAGATGAAGGATCAGAACTCGGTACGGTTCCGACCGTTGCTCTTGACCGCGATGAGGCCGTTGACCGTGTCGAAGGTGATGGTACGACCGCTCTTGCCGCCGACCTCCTCGGCGACGATGGGGATACGCTCCGCGTTGAGGATCTTGCGCGCCGCCTCGATGTTGCGCTGACCGATATTGAGCGTATCCGAGGGGAGGAACGAGAACATCTGCGCGCCGCCGACGAGCTTCGCCTTGAGGTTGTGGCGTTTTGCGCCCAGATCGAGCATATCGTCCACCATGAGGTAGATGGTGGTGTCGACGTATTTCGCACCGTTCGACTTGTCGCGGCCGTCCTTATAATACGGCAGCATGGCGTGCGCTAGCCCGCCGAGATGCGACCGACGGTCCCAGATCGCGATCCCAAGACATGATCCCAGTCCGATACAGATCAGTTTCGTCGGGTTCGAAGCGACATGGTAGGTCCCCACGCCAACGACGACTTCGCCCATCTGTTTCATTCCTCCATACAAAGCTGATTGAGTTTGAACTGGGAAAAGACCCGCTCCTTCGATCTCTGATCGGGGAGAAAGAGTGTCGTGCCCTTGAAGATATCTTGCTCGTGGATGAACTTCGTCTCGATCACGATGGCGGTTTCGCTCCACCGGCCGGCGAGGACGGCGGGGAACTGGAGGATCGCGCCGAGCATATCGACGGCCAC
>CAZSUE010000890.1:0-2047 GCA_964609045.1 uncultured archaeon
TTGGCGGGGTGCGGGGAGCGGGGTGCGGTTGGCGGGGAGCGGTGTTCGATATGGATGTTGCTTTTAGCTCATTCGCACTCAGATCCTACGATGAAACGCTTTTGCTTTTTCTGCGGTCCGTTTTCCACTGGCCCCCGGCCATTTTCGAGAACCAATAACGATCAGCTGAGGTGAATTGTTATCGTACCGACCATGGAGTATGTCGTCGTGCTCGTCGAACCGAAGTTCGAGGGCAATATCGGCGCCATCGCGCGCGGGATGAAGAATTTCGGGCTGAGCGAGCTGCGGCTGGTACGACCGGTGCCGCTCATCGACGAGGCGTACCGCCGCGCGAAGCACGCCCGCACGCTCCTCGATCATGCGAAGCGCTACACCTCGCTGGACGCGGCGGTCTCGGACCTCGACCTCGTGGTGGCCACCAGCGGTGTGGCCGGCGGGCGGAGCAAGAAACCGTTGCGGGTGGCGCTGGAGCCGGTGGAGCTCAGCGAGCGCCTCGCGCAGTACTCCGGCCGTGTCGCCATCGTATTCGGGGCGGAGGATACCGGCTTGACCAACGATCTCGTGGCGCAATGCGACCTCCTCGTATCGATCCCCACCGCGCCTTCGTACCCCATCCTCAATCTCTCCCACGCCGCCACGGTCATCTTCTACGAGCTCTACCGCGAGAGGAAACGCGGTGGGAGGCGCGTCGAGCGCGCGGCTCGGGGAGCACCCTTCGCGACGAGGGCGGACGACGATGAGGAGGCGACCATCGATACTCTCCAGAGCCCCGTCAGCGTTGCAGGCCCGCCGAAGCTGCCAAAGCTCGCGTCGCGCGAGGAGCGCGCGATCTTCCTCGATCGTATCGATCGTATCCAGCGCGCCACCGACACACCCGCGCCGCATCGCGAGCGGATCGGGATCATCATCCGACGCATCCTCGGGCGCGCGGGGCTGACGAAGTGGGAGTACCATCGCCTCATGGGCGTCCTCTCGCGCACGCTGAAATGGCGCACTCGCGGCGGGCCCGAGAATGTGGATCGTACCGGCGACGAAACGGACGGGGATGACGCAACCCCGTGAAAAAGAATTTCATTTCATCGATGCGATGCGCGGCGGAAAAAAAAAGAGACGCGATCGCCCGCCGGCGCACGGGTCAGGGCGTGTCCGTGGCTCCACCGGCCATGGATCCCTGGACAGCGCGGATACCGCCCTTCGCCGCGCGCGCCGCGCGCACATAAGTAGAGAGGTATTGCGGATCGGGAGCGGTGATCACATAGCTCGTCTCGTCGGCACGCTCGACGCGCACACCCACCTTCCCCTGCGAGATGATCCCCTTGGCGCCGTCCGGGCCCACGCGTATCCCGTAGCCCATGAAATCGCGCAGTGGACGGATCGCGACGGGGCGGATGGAGACAATATCGCGCAGATCGATGCGCGGGCCGAAGAAGGAGAACTTCGCGCTGAGCGCGTCGGCGTCGCAGCGCACCTCCAGCGTGCCGAAGAGGAGTTGGAGGATGACGAGGAAGCCGATGACGAGCGGACCGATGAGCCACATCATGGGGTCGTGGAGGACGACGCTGAGGATCGCCATGAGAACGATGAGCGGGATGAAGCTCCAGTAGACCACGGTCATTGGTGTGCGGGCGTGGTACGGCCGGGAGAGGTCGATCGATGGTGCTCTTGTGGTCGCACGCTCGTCGGGGACCACTGGCATCGTCCGTTTGGTATGAACGGGATGGACCACAACGGCGATGACGACAGCTGCGCCACCGAGGACGATTGCGAGATAGACATACCCGAAAAGGGCGATGGCTTCCCATCGCTCAAGGAGGAGCGACATCGCCAGCGTCGCCGCGATATAGGTGATGGCGATGCCCCAGCGGAGCTGGGTCCGGCGCCGGAGCTTTTTAAGATATACGGGTCGATACTGGGTTGCTGGCTCGTCCTTTGCCATATCGATCACCACCATTTTGCGGTTGGTTCATTTGTTTTATTCAGTCGATCAGCGATTCGGCTCATTCCATTCAAAGGGTTGAGTATTTAGATTTTTGCCAAAAAATGTATT
>CAZSUE010000891.1:0-2027 GCA_964609045.1 uncultured archaeon
ATGGCACACTATGAAGGGCGCATATTTCCAACGGATGAATGAAGCTATAGCGCGCACCCACAGACGCTCAAGAGCGACCGGGACGAAGAGAAAAACAGCACACCAGGCACGACAGGAACGAGGCCCTATACACTACGAATGGGTATAATGGGCGACGATGGCGGGTTGGACCGTCCCAGTATCGGTATCTGTCTCGCGCTCGATCTCGATCTCCTCACCTTCGGCCGCTGCGAGCCGAACGAACCCGAACCGTTCGAACTGCACGATCTGCTGTTCCCGCGCCGCGTCCAGCGCCAGCGGTTCACTGCGCCCAACCACCTCGCTCCCGTCGGGCTTGCGCACCACCGTGAGGAGCGCATCCGGCGGCACCCAGTGCGCGATCTTGACACCCTCCTTCAGGATACTGAGATCGTTGCCGATATATTCGGCGCGCCCCTCTTCGAGGAACCGTATATTGGCGAGATCCTTCAGCCGCAACCGTGTCCCGGCGGAGACGGCGTCGAGGTCGTCGCCGGCAAGAAGCACTTCGATGCCCGCGTCCGTTGCCTGCAGCGGGATCTCCCGCACGCCGCGGTCCGGATGGTCCGGATGGCGCGGGGCATAGCCGGTCAGTTCGTCCACATCGGTGATGGTTACCGCATGCGGGTCCCATACGAAGAAATAACGGTCCGCGATCGGATCGATGAGGCGCTTGTTGTACGCTTCGAGCGTCGGCCATGAGAAATTGATATCCACCTCGCCGATGCCGACCTCGAGCCAGTATCGTCGGATCGCCGCGGGCTTGAACCCACGCGCATTTAATGCCGCAAATGTGCCAAGCCGCGGATCGGCCCAGCCGGTATAGCGCCCCTCCTCGATGCCGCGCTTGATCACCGAGGTCTTGAGCATGGTGTCGGGGATGGAGACCCAGCCGTAATGGATATACTCCGGCATCGCCCACCCGAGATAATCGAAGATATACTCCTGCCGATAGGTGTTATTGAGATGATCCTTCCCGCGAAGGACATGGGTGAGCCCGAGCTCGTGGTCGTCGATAGCCACCGAAAAGTTCATGAGCGGGTAGAGGCGAAACTCGGTCTCGGTCCGCGGGTGCGGCGTATCGACGATGCGGAACCCGACGAAATCGCGCACCGCAGGGTTCGGATGTGACAGATCGGTCTTGACCACGTACGAGATCTCACCCGCGTCGTACTCGCCGTCCAGCATCCGCTCCCACAAATCGAGGTTGATCGCGGGGTCCGCCCCGCGATGCTCGCAGGCGACCCCCGCCGCTTTCCTTCGGCGCCATTCCTCCGGGTCGCAGCTGCAGATATAGGCGTGACCGCGTTCGAGCAGCTTCTTCGCCCAGTGGTAGTAGAGGAGGAAGCGATCGGATTGGATCACCACGCGATGGTAATCGACCCCGAGCCAATCGAGGTCCTTTAGGATCATATCGTACGCCCCCGCATCGATCTTGTCCGGGTTCGTATCTTCGAGCCGAATGATCAGCTCGCCGTCATAGCGCTTCGTATAAGCGTCGTTGAGGATCGCTGCGCGGGAATGGCCGAGATGGAGCGGCCCGGAGGGGCCGGGCGCGAACCGCATCACGATCTTCTCGTACTGGTCACTATTGGCGAGCGCGGAAAGCGACATCTCGTCCGGCGGGCCCGTGGGCGACGCCTTCTTCGTCTCGAGCAGCTCGGGTGCGATCGTTTCGAGTTCGCGACGCTGGTCTTCTTCGGAGAGGTCGTTGATCTCGCGTACGGTCCTCGCAACGAGCCCGGCGAGCGCTTTCGCCTCCTCGCGGAGGTCGGGTCGCTCCGCCATGATCTTGCCCATGACCGCGCCGACCGAGGCACGGCCGTCGTACTTGAGTGCGTTGGAGAGTGCAAATTTTCTGATCAGTTCCTCGACCATAGCAACACCAATGGAGAGTGAAGGGTAAAGAGTAATGGGTAAAGAGAGCAGGGAGGGAACGAGGGATCCGGCGACACATTTGTCGACGGACGCTGACTCCGAGCGAAGCGAGGAATGGCGCGACGGGGGAA
>CAZSUE010000892.1:0-2023 GCA_964609045.1 uncultured archaeon
ACAGCTCGTCACCATATCCGTGGACGATGCACAGAACCCCCCGATCACCGGCACGCTCAATATCACCGTCCTCACCGAACACGCGCCCGATATCACCAACTGGGGCTCCACACCCGCGATCCAGACGCAAGATCGCGCGTTTACCGTCTATGCCCATGTGGACGATGTCGACGGCGACCTCGTCGCAGGATCGGTCTATTGCGACCTTACCAATATCTCCGCCCCACTCGGATGGCAGAAGATGAGCTATAACGCCACCACGGAGCGATACGAATATATCGGAACCACGCCAGCTGGTGCGGCGATTGGTGAATGGCGGATCAATATCAACGCATCCGACGCGGCAGGGCACGAAACGGTCGCGCCGCTCGATGTCAATATCAACAGCGAGGACGCGCCGCAGATATTCATGGCATGGTGCGAGCCGAACCCAGTCTATCAAGGGACGAACTTCACCTTCTATGCAGACATCGTCGACCCCAATGATAACCTCGATACCGATTCCGTCCATCTCTCAACGGGGACGCTCGGCGTCGGCACGCTCCAGCTCGACGATACGGATGGCGACGGCATCTTCCAGCGCGAGGTCGCCACCGCTCCATCCACACCCACCGGCGCGCACCGACTCAGCGTCAACGCCAGCGACGAGAGCGGGAACATCGATCGGATGACGGTCACACTCACCCTCGCACGGAACTTCGCACCGCAGATCGTCAGTCTCGGGACCACCCCTACGATCCTCACCCAAGGCCAATCCTTCACCGTCTGGGCCTATATCTACGACCAGGACGAGGATATCGATCCCAGTAGCGTCCGGGTCGACCTCACCGAGCTCAGTGCGGGTATTCGGACCATGAACTACAACGCCACCCTCGACCGGTATGAATATTCGACCAGCGTTGGCGCGGGCATCGACCCCGGCCAGTACGCGTTCGAGCTCACCGTGGCCGACTTGCGCGCGAACACCGACGATGCACTCCATCATGTGCGCGTCATCGGCCAGGAGCCGCCGCGGATCACCGCACTCTGGTGCGAACCGAACCCCGCCACGCGCAACGATAATATCACGCTCTACGCCTCGGTGGAGGACCCCAACGAGGATCTCGATAACCAATCGGTCACTGCAGATGTCCGATCCCTCGCTCTTGCGAACCTCACCCTCCGCGACCCCGACGACGACGGGACCTATCAAGCCAACACCACCATCCCGACCAACACCACTTTCGGGATGCATACTATTACCGTTTCGGCACGCGACCGTGAAGGGAATAACGAATCCGATACGCTCCGGCTCGTCGTCGGGTTTCAAGATGAGATCACGGATCCCGACCTCGTCGTACAGGCGGCGGACATAACCTTAAGCGACCCCTCCCCGTCGAACGGTGATAGGGTCGTGATCAGCGCGACGATCAGGAATTACGGCGGGATGGCAACCAACGGCACGGTCGAATTCCTCGATGGGAGTGACCCCATCGGATCCACCTTCTTCTCCATCGCCGTCGGTGGTCAGACCGAGGTCAGCATCCTCTGGATCGCCTCGCCGGGTGGGTCGCACAACCTTACCGTCAGCGCGCAGGTGGCACCACCGGCCACCGACTCCAACCCTGATAATAACAACGCGAGCATCGGGTTCACCGTCATCCCCACCATCCTCCTCGTCGACGACGATCATTCACCCACCGGCGAGACCGATGTCGCCCATTATATGCGGGCGGCGCTGGACGGCGCGGATTTTTCGTACCAGCAGTACGAGGTCACTGGCCTCAACGGGCCGGACTATTCCACCGGGCTCAAGGCGTTGATGAACTTCGACGTCGTCATCTGGATGACCGGCTATAATAGTGTACGGACGCTGACCTCGACCGACCGTTCGAACCTCGAAAGCTACCTCGACGGGGGCGGGTCGCTCTGGCTCATCGGCGACGGCATCCTCGACGATATCGGTTCCACCTCGTTCATCACCAGCTATCTCGGCATCACCTACCGCCTCGACAGCGCACCGGTGGACCATGTCACGGGCCAG
>CAZSUE010000893.1:0-2022 GCA_964609045.1 uncultured archaeon
ATTGAAAGGGGTCGAAATTGTTACAATATGACAAAGTGTCGAGGTCCTCAATTGTGGCAGCATAAAGCATATGAAAAACGATCGGGGTTGGGGCGGCCCCAGTTCCCCCGTCGCGCCATTCCTCGCTTCGCTCAGAGTCAGCGTCCGGCGACAAGTGTGTCGCCGGATCCCCAACCCCCCCGTTCCCATGTTTTTCATACCAATCTCAACCCCATAGGAGCTCCCTCTCTCCCTCTTCACCCTTCACACTTCACACTTTACTCTTTACCTCCCCCCTCCCCCCCTCCCCCCGAGCTGCTACCATGACGGATACGAGACCGTACCGACATAACGCCAAGATGGCGTACGACGCCAACGAGTACGAACGAGCACTGGAATTATACAACCGCGCGCTGGAAGCCGACGCGCGGCAGCCCACGCTATGGCTCGAGAAGGGCGATACTGCGCTTGCGCTCGGGCGCATCGATGACGCGCTGAGGAGCTACGACCAGGCGTTGCACCTCGACGACGCCCTTGCACGGGCGTGGCTGAAGAAAGGCCGTGCGCTGCTAGGGGCCAATCGATACGAGGATGCGCGCGATGCACTGGAGCGCGCCACCGCGCTGGACCCTGAGGACCCGAACGCGTGGTATACATTGGGCACGGTCTACTCCAGCGGCTTTTCCGCGTTCGAGGACGCGGCGCGGTGTTTCCAGCGCGCCATCGATCTCGCACCGGACCACGCCGACTACTGGTACCAGAAAGCCATCGCGCTCATGGCGGCGGGGTGGTCCATGGACGCACGCGACTGTTTTCGGCGCGTATGCGAACTGGCCCCGGACCATGACGACGCGCGGCGCTATCTCGAAAACCTCTCATGAACCGCACAGCGGCGCGATAGCATGGAAGAAGAGTCTGAGCGAGCGGTGACGCACTCTTGCATCGTCGTCCCGAAACGCTACGGCGAGCCGGTGCGTCGCATCCTTCTCGAGCATGAGCGCCTCGATCAGCGCTATCGGCCGCAGGTGTTCGACGAGCGCATCGCGTTCCCCCTCGCTTTGGAGCGGACAAAGGGGCGGGGTGAACCGCTCGATGACCCGCTTAGCAGGCTGCTCACCGACGGCACCGACGGTGATTGGGCGGTGGAACAATGCACGCTGGAACCGTACCCGCGCCGCGAAAAAAGCTACCGCGACGCGCTCCGCGGCACGCTGGATGAGGGGCGCTATAGCCAGCTCCCGCGCGCGTTCGATATCATCGGAACAGTGGCGATCATCAAGCTTCCCGAGGTGCTGCGCGGGGTACGCGGAAAGATCGGCGCGGCGATCATGCAAGTTTCGCCCAATATCACCAGCGTGCTCGAGGACCGCGGCGTAACCGGTGAATACCGTATCCGCGACCTCGTCCATATCGCCGGCGAGGAGGAGACGACCACCGTGCATACCGAGTACGGCACCGAGCTCTGGGTCGACCCACAGCGTGTCTACTTCTCCCCGCGGCTCGCGGCGGAACGGCATCGCATCGCCACCCGCGTTGCGCCCGGTGAGACGGTACTCGATATGTTCGCCGGTGCGGGCCCTTACACCATCGCCATCGCGCTGATGCAGCCAAACTGCGAGGTCTACGCCATCGATATCAACCCCGACGCCGTGGCACTATTGAGGAAGAATATCGCGCACCACGGGTTGGAAAATGTGATTGCGATCGAAGGCGACGCGCACGAGACGATCCGGAAGGCGCGCGTCCCGAGAGCGGACCGCATCGTGATGAATTTGCCGCATAGCGCCGCGACGTTCATCGACGATGCAATAACGGCGCTGGGTGACGAGGGGGTGGTCCATTATTACGAGTTCATCGACGCCGCGGTGCGTGATAGCCGGCAAAATGAGCTGCGGCGGCGGTTCGAACGAAGCGGGTGGACCGTTATAACGCTGCGCTCGATAGTCGTCCACACCTACTCGCCCACCGCCGTGCTCGTCGGGTGGGATGTCACAATGCGCGCAAGCGGAGCGGGCGGAGAATCAACTTGATTAACCAGTGCGC